>JALOTU010000486.1 GCA_025457725.1 Verrucomicrobiota bacterium | reverse complement strand
CCTGCACATGGGCATCGCCGTGGTGGGCGTCATGGTGCTGATCTGGATCACGCTGGGGTGGCGCGAGTCCGGCATTGTGGGGATCGCCATCCCGGCAACGCTGGCGCTCACGCTGCTGGTGTTCTACCTGCTCGGGTTCACGCTCAATCGCATCACGCTGTTCGCCCTGATCTTCAGCATCGGCATCCTGGTGGACGACGCCATTGTGGTGGTGGAGAATGTCGTCCGCCACTTTCACCTCTCCTACAACAAGGGGCGGCCGTGGAATGCCATCGCCGTGGAAGCCGTCAACGAGGTGGGCAACCCCACCATCCTGGCCACCTTCGCGGTGATTGCGGCGGTGTTGCCGATGGCGTTTGTGGGCGGGCTCATGGGTCCCTACATGCGCCCGATTCCGATCGGCGCCAGCTCGGCGATGCTGTTCTCCCTGATGATAGCGTTTGTGGTGACGCCGTGGGCCTCGATCCGGATGCTGCGCTGGGGCAGAAAGTATTCCTGTCTGACCGAGGGAACGGCGTGCGTGATCGAGGGGGACGCCGCGCGGCCCCACTCGCATGCCGAGCACGAGGAGGACGCCTTCACCCGGTTGTATCGCCGGATGATGGGGCCGTTGATCGCCCGGGCGCGGGCGCGTCACATCTTCCTGGCGGCCATCACCCTGCTGCTGCTCGCGGCCTGCGCGCTGGTGGGCATTGGCTGGGTGAAGGTCAAGATGCTGCCGTTCGACAACAAGAGCGAGTTCCAGATCATTCTCAACATGCCGGAGGGCAGCGCGCTGGAGCAGACCGCGCGCGCCGCGCGCGAGATAGCCAAGGTCGTGCAGGCGGAGCCCGAGGTCGTGGACTACGAGATCTACGTGGGCACGGCGGCCCCCTTCAACTTCAACGGTCTTGTGCGGCACTACTTCATGCGGCGCGGTTCGACATCGCCAAACGCGTGCGTCCCGCGGTCGCGGCGGTGGCGGCGCGCTACGGCGCGCGCGTGGCCGTGGCGGAGGTGCCGCCCGGGCCGCCGGTCCTGCAGACGCTGGTGGCTGAACTGTACGGCCCGACGGAGGAGGATCGCATCAGGCTGGCGCATCGGGTGATCGACATCTTCAAACAAACCGGGGGGGTGGTGGATGTGGATTGGTACATCGAAGCCGACCAGCCGAAGACCCGGTTTGTCATCGACAAGGAAAAGGCCTCGCTCCATGGCATCAGCGCGGAAACCATCGCGCAGACGTTGAGGATTGCGGTGGAGGGGGCGTCGGTGGATCTCGTGCACATGCCGCGGGAGAAGGAGGACGTGGACCTGGTGCTGGAGCTGCCGAGGACCATTCGGTCCAGCCCGGAGGATCTTCTGGCGTTGCGGGTGCGGTCCGGCGACGCCAATGCCCTGCCCGAGCCGGGGGCGGCGGCGGGATTGCCGCCGCTGATTCCCCTGCGCGAACTTGTGACCGTGGAGCGCACTATCACGGACAAGAGCATCCATCACAAGAACCTCATGCCGGTGACCTACGTCATCGGGGATGTGGCGGGGGAGGTCGAGAGTCCGGTCTACGCCATCCTCCAGATGAACAAGGCGTTGAAGCAGATCGATCCGCGCGAGTTTGGCGGCACCACACCGACCTTCAAGATCTACAACGCCACGCAGCCGGACAATGACCGGCAGCCGACCATGAAATGGGATGGCGAATGGCACATCACCATCGAGGTCTTCCGCGATCTCGGCATCGCTTTTGGCGCCGTGCTGATCCTGATCTACGTGTTGATGGTCGGCTGGTTCAGGTCGTTCCTGACTCCGGTCATCGTGATGGTGGCCATCCCGTTTTCACTGGTGGGCATCCTGCCCGCGCACGGAGCCCTGAATGCGTTCTTCACGGCGACCTCCATGATCGGGTTCATGGCCGGGGCGGGCATTGTGGTGCGCAATTCCATCATCCTGGTGGACTTCATCGAGCTGCGTCTGGCCGAGGGGATGCCCCTGGCGGAGGCGGTTGTGGATGCGGGCGCTGTTCGCTTCCGCCCCATGCTGCTCACCGCCATGGCCGTGGTGGTGGGCGCGGGGGTGATCCTCTTCGACCCGATTTTCCAGGGCCTGGCCATTTCGCTGATGGCTGGCGAGATCGCCTCGCTGCTCGTCAGCCGCATGGCGGTTCCGGTGCTCTATTACATGGCCTACGCCAAGGGCAAGGCCTGATCGACGGGAGCACCGGGGTGAAAAATGGTGCGCGATAGAGGTTTCGAACCTCTGACCCCCTCCGTGTCAGGGAGGTGCTCTACCACTGAGCTAACCGCGCACAAGAGGCCGCATCATCCTGCAAGGAGCCTTCCGGACTGGCAAGCGCGAATTGGGCGGTTTCGCGGGGAAACCGCCTACTCCACACCCTCCTCCCCCGCGTGTTGAAGGAACTCGCGCAGGACATGCAGGCGGGGCGCGGCCAGCTCCTTGGACCGTGCCAGCTTCAGCCGGGAGGGAAGCGTTTCCACATGGCGCCGCAGGACGTTGAGCGCATCGGCAAAGGTCTGGAAGCGGGTGTCCCGACCGATCTTGATCGCGGTGCGCAGGATGCCGGCGGCGCCCAGCAGCTCGAGGATGTCGGCATCGCGATGGATCGTCCCCTCGATCGTCGCCGGCTCGTCGCCGGGTTGATGGGTGCGGATCACCTCCAGCACCGCGGGGATCTTCTCCTCAGGGAAACCGGCGGACTGCAGGATTCCGGGAACAACCTTCAACGCGTAACCCACCATGTCCCATCCGGCCAGAGCCGCGGGATCCTCGGGGCGATGCCCCACAAACACCCCGATGTCATGCAGCCAGACGGCCGCGAACACCACGTCATCATCGTAGTCCAGGCCGGCGCCGATCTGCCGGGTCAACGCGTAGAGCCGGGGCTGGTGAGTGAACTTCTCCACCGGCCGCGCGTTTTCCCGGATGAACGCGATGAGGGCGGCGCGGAAATTGGACATGGCGGAAAAAGTGGCCGGGGCTCCTCAGGAAACTGCTTCCACGCAGCGTGCGCACAGGGTCGGATGCGTGGCGTTCGCGCCCACATCTGTCTCCCAATGCCAGCAGCGCTCGCATTTGTCGCCGTCGGCCTTGGCCACACTGATGGTGAGTTCGGAGCTCGCTGGCCGGGCCGGCGAAGGATACGCGGGCCTCCAGCGCCTTGCCGATGTGCTTGGATTGCCGGGCCTTTTCGAGCTCGGGCAGGGCCCGCTCCCGCAGGCGGAAGAGGTGCTGCCACTCGACCGCCTCCTCCGGCTTGAGGTTGAACGCTGCCGGTTCCCATTCCGAGAGGTGAACGGAGGAGGCGGCCTTGCCGGGAATGAATTCCCAGGCTTCATCCGCCGTGAACGCCAGCACGGGCGACAACATCTGGCACAGCCCGGTCACCAAGCGATGCAGCGTCGTTTGCGTGGAACGACGGCGAAGGGAGCCGGCCGGGTCCGTGTACATGCGGTCCTTGATGACGTCGTGGTAAACCGAGGAAAGCTCGACCGCGATGAACTGGCTGAGCCGTTGATACCCGACATGGAATTCGCAATTCGTGTAAGCGGCGGCCACATCGCGCTCGAGTTGGCTGAATTCGGACAGGACCCAGCGGTCCAGGCCCGTCAATTGGTCGTCGGTGACGGCCTGAGTGGCGGGGTCGAAATCGTAGAGGTTGGAGAGTTGGTAACGCAGCGCGTTGCGGATGCCGCGGTAGGTTTCCCCCACCTTCTGGATGCGCTCCTCGCTGACCACGATGTCGTTGCGGAAATCCTGGGAGGAGACCCACAGGCGGACCACGTCCGCGCCCCATTTCCTGACGTAGGCCTCGGCCGTTTGCGGCTTCTCGTAGCCGCCCTGGCCCTGTTTGCTTTTCGAGATCTTTTCGCGGTCCGCATCCACCATGAAACCGTGGGTGAGCACGGTGCGGAACGGCGCCGCGCCGTTTCCAGCCAGCGAAAGGAGCAGGGAGGACTGAAACCAGCCGCGATGCTGGTCGGACCCTTCCAGGTACATGTCCGCCTGGAAGGGGTGTTGCGGGCTGCGCGTCGGGTCAAGCGATGGAGTGGATCCGCCCCGGATTTCCTGGCGGCGGGCGATGACGGCGCGGGAGGACGATCCGGAATCGATCCACACATCCAGCGTGTCGTTCGAGCGTCCGGAGGCCTCGGCTCCCGTCCAGTCCCGTGGCCGCACCAGCTTCCATAGTTCATCGCCTGATTTCTCAAACCAGACGTTGGATCCATACTGTTCGACCAGATCGGCGACGTTGCGGACGACCCGGGCATCGAGAATCGGTTCTCCTTGAGTGTCGTAAAACGCCGGCAGGGGAACGCCCCAGGAGCGTTGGCGCGAGATGCACCAGTCCGGTCGCGATTCGACCGCGCCCCGGATCCGGTTCACGCCCCATTCGGGGATCCATTTCACCCGATCGATCTCCGTGATGGCGCGTTCGCGGAAGGTGGGCGCGGCGCCCGCCGTGTGCGGCGCGTTTGCCGGTCCGGCCACATGGTCGATCTTGATGAACCACTGGTCCATGGCGCGGAAGATGACCGGCGTTTTGCTGCGCCAGCAGTGCGGGTAGCTGTGGTGATAATTCTCCTGATGCACCAGCGCCTTGCGGACGCGCAGTTCATGCAGCACGGCTTCATTGGCGTCGCTCTTGCCGTGCTTTTCCAGAATGCTCTTGCCCACCATTTGCGCGGGCATTTGCCGGTCGGCCGGCAGATCATTCGTGTGGGCGAACCGGCCATCGTCGTCCACGGGCGAATAAACCGGCAATCCCGCCTTCAGCCCCAGGTTGTAGTCGTCCATGCCGTGGCCGGGCGCGATGTGGACAAAGCCGGTGCCCGTGTCCTCGGTCACAAAGTCCGCGGTCCATGCCGTGGCCGGGCGCGATGTGGACAAAGCCGGTGCCCGTGTCCTCGGTCACAAAGTCCGCGGCCAACGCGCTGCCGGTGCGGTTGCAGAACGGATGCTGGTATTGCAGGTCGGCGAGTTGTTCGGTCGGAAACGGCTGCTCGGTGTAATCCGTCCACCCGCATTTTGCGGCGATGCCCGGCAACAGTCCGCGGAACAGGATGAAGCATTCGTCGCCCACCCGGACGGTCACGTAGGAAAAGCCCTTGTTGTAGGCCACCGCGAGATTGGCCGGCAGCGTCCAGGGCGTGGTGGTCCAGATGAGCACGAAGGTGTTGGTCTGACCCACCACCGGGAACTTCACGAACACGCTCTGGCTGACGTGGTCGGCATATTCCACCTCGGCCTCCGCCAGCGCGGTGCGGCAGGGGATGCTCCAGTAAACCGGCTTCTTGCCGCGATAGACAAAACCCTGCTCGACGATC
>JALOTU010000485.1 GCA_025457725.1 Verrucomicrobiota bacterium | reverse complement strand
GCCCGCCATGGCTACACCCGGATTCGCGCGGACGGGGCGTTTCACGATACCCATCAACCCTTCCGTCTGGACCGCTTCCGCGAACACGATGTCGAGATCCTCGTGGGGGTTGTGGGCGCCGCGGTATCGCGGCGAACCCAAACGGCGCAGCCCGGGTCCGCCGTCCCGCGTGGCCACCAGTTGATGATCGACAACGCGCTCAAACTCGGCAACGGCACACTCTTCGCCCTCGACAACAAGGCGCGCCTGACCATCCATTCCACCGAGCGCGCCTGCCCGGGGTGCCATCGGTCCTTTCAACCGCTCGACCCCAAGCTGTTCAGCTACAACTCCTCCCAGGGCTGGTGTCCCAAATGCCGGGGATTCGGCGAATTGTTCTGGATGCCCGAGGATGTCGACCGCGGTGAACGCGCCGACGCCATCGAGGAAACCTGGTGGCGCTGGCAGGAAGGGGAACGCGAGCCCTGCCCCGAATGCCACGGCGCCCGGCTGAACCCCATCGCCCGCGCGGTGCGGCTGCCCTCCCCAACCTCAGGTGCTCGCAGCCAGGGCCCCGCCCCCACCATCGTCCAGCTCGGCGGATTCAACGTGTCAGCCGCGGCCGGCTTCTTTGGGCGACTCCAATTCATCGGCCGGGCTGCGGCCATTGCGCGTGACATTCTCCCGGAGATCGCCTCCCGACTGAAATTCCTCGATGAAGTCGGTCTCGGCTATCTGCAACTCCATCGCGGCGTGCCCACCTTGTCGGGCGGCGAAAGCCAGCGGATCCGGCTGGCGGCGCAATTGGGCTCCAATCTCAGCGGGGTGCTCTACGTGCTGGACGAACCGACCATCGGACTCCATGCCCGCGACAATCACCAGCTCATCCGCGTCCTCCACCGCCTGCGCGGCCGCGGCAATTCCATCGTCGTCGTCGAGCACGACGAGGACACCATGCGCGCGGCGGATTACGTCGTGGACCTCGGCCCCGGCGCGGGCGTCCGTGGTGGAAAGGTGATCGCGGCCGGCACGCTCCAGGAACTGTTGCGACACAAGGATTCCGTCACCGGCCAGCACCTGCGAGCCCAGGAGTCACGCGCCTATCCCTCGCGCGGCGCAAGACGTCCGGTGACAGCGGCACCGGCTTCCGGCCGGACCTCGCAAGGACGAAGGAAGAAGGAAGAGAACAGTCCCGCGCTGACATTGGTCGACGCCGCGGTTCACAACCTGAAACATCTTACCATCCGGTTTCCGTTGAACCGTTTCGTCTGCGTAACGGGCGTGAGCGGCTCCGGCAAGAGCACGCTGATCCGCGACTGCCTTCTGCCCGCGCTGCAAGCGGCGCTGACTTCCGGCATGGCGCGCAGCCGGGAATCCGCTGCACCCGGATCGTCGCCCCTCAGCGGACACGAAACCCTGACTGCCGTTCATGAGGTGGATCAGTCTCCCATCGGACGCACGCCGCGATCCGTCCCCGCCACCTACGTCGGGTTCTTTGACGACATCCGCAAGCTCTTCGCGCAGGTGCCCGAGGCCCGGATGCGCGGATACGGCCCCGGCCGGTTCTCCTTCAACAGTCCCCAGGGCCGGTGTCCCGAGTGCCAGGGCGCGGGGGTCATCAAGCTGGAAATGAACTTCCTGCCGCCCGCCTTCGTGCGCTGTGAAACCTGTTCCGGCACCCGGTTCAATCCCGAGACGCTGGACGTGACGTTCAACGGCAGGAACATCGCGCAAGTGCTCGATCTGAGCGTCGAGGAGGCCCTCGAGTTCTTTCACGCCCAACAACGCATCCTGCGTCCGCTCCAGGCCCTGCATGACACCGGCCTGGACTATCTCAAACTCGGCCAGACCAGCCCCACCCTCAGCGGCGGCGAGGCCCAGCGCGTGAAGCTCGTCAGCCATTTGCTCGGCGGATTGAAGCCCGCTCCCCATTCACGGCTCACGACTCACGGCTCGCGGAATGCCAAGTTGTTCATCCTCGAGGAACCCACCATTGGCCTGCACATGGCCGACATCCGCCGCCTGGTGGAAGTGCTGCAGCGCCTTGTCGATGCCGGCCACTCGGTGATCGTGATCGAGCACAACCTCGAACTCGTCGCCGAAGCCGACTGGGTGATTGATCTGGGTCCGGAAGGCGGGGAGGCCGGCGGCCAGGTGGTGGTGGCCGGCACGCCGGAGCAGGTCGCCCGCAGCCGGCGCTCGCATACCGGGCGCTTTCTCCGTAGCCTGCTGCCTCGATCATGAGCACGCCGTACCACGAAATCCTGCAGGGCGAACCGCTCTTGCGACCCTCGCCCCCCTCGCCCGGGGAGCGACACGAACGCATCTGCCACCGCCTCCACGCGCTCATTCACGCCAGCATCGATGGTCTCCGCAGCACGCAGCAGCTTCAACCCCGCGACCCGGTGCGGCTGGCCGACCGGGTGACCCTGCGGCCGGATCTGGCCCTGCTGACAACCGCCACGGGCAAACTCTGGCTGGTGGCGGAAATCATCGATGGACACGACCACCACGTGGACACCGTCGTCAAGAAACAGATCTATGAGGATCACCGCATCCCGCGCCTCTGGATGATCGACCCGCGCTACGACAATGTGGAGGTGTACCATGCCGGCCCCTATGGCCTGAGCCTGAAAGGCATCCTGGCCGGACGCGAATTGCTTTCCGACTCCCTCCTTCCCGAGTTCCAAGTCAGCATGAACGCTCTGTTTGCCTGAGGATACCGGAAATTGAATTGCCAGTCCGAACCCCATCCGACACATTGACGCTCTCCGGCGGAGAGGTGGCAGAGTGGTTTAACGCGCACGCCTGGAAAGCGTGAATAGGT
>JALOTU010000076.1 GCA_025457725.1 Verrucomicrobiota bacterium | reverse complement strand
CCGAACAACCAGCCCTCCGGAGCACTCGCTTCCAAAATCGCCCTCGCGTGACCGGCTCCACCGAGGGTGCCATCCACGTACCGGCCGCCGTTCCGCGGCCGAAGCGCCTCCAGCACTTCCGCCAGCAGCACTGACCTGTGTTCGAATGCGGGCACCCGGCATGGCTCCAATGGGTTAATGCGGCTTCTGGCTGAACAATCGCTCCGCCAGCCGCCCCAACGCGCGCGGTTGCGGGGACAACGACACGGTCGCCGGCACCTTCTTCAACGGCGAGGCTGTCACGGTTTCCGCACAGACCACCTCGTAATCGGTATCGGTCAGGTCGTTGCGCACCACCCGGACCTTCTCAAGCGACAATTCGCCCTGCACCGGGCCGGCGACCTGCGGACGGCTGGAGGTGGCCAGCGGCGCGCGCGTCTCGCGGCGGCGCAGTCTGGCAAGCGACGCCGCGCCAAGCCCCTTCAGGCCATGCAGCGCCTTGCGCATCGACGGCTTCACTTGCGCGGACACCCCGCGCGCCATCCGCCGGGAAACCCCCAGCAGCGCGGCGACGGGTGTGCGCGGTTCCAAAGCAACCGGCGAAGGCGGCACCGCCTGGGTCGATGCAGCCCCCGCCGTGATACCCGCCTCCGGGGACGCATCCCCGGCAACAGGCAAAGACTTCGTGGCAAACGGGTTTTTCCCGCTGCCAAAATCCGGAATCAGCTGTCCATCCGGTAAACGATAGCGCCCCATGGGAGGCGCGCCCTTGGTCAAACCCCGACTCCCCGACGAAAGAAATCGCATCAGGCTCATAACGTCCTCATTCCATCAGTTTGAAGGCTTCCGTTGCCATCACGGCATCCGCAGCCTTGACCTTTTCATAACGGTCGGGATTCCAAATCTCGAACCGGTCGAGCAACCCGACCAACACCGCCTCACCCTGAATCCCCGCCTGGCGCGCCATATCGTCCGGCAAACAAATCCGCCCGGCCTTGTCCAGGGTCACCTGCATCGACTCGCTGCCAATGAACCGCTTGAGCACCGTCTTCTTCGGATCCTCGTTCGGCATCGAATCAATCGCGCTCATCAACTCCGCCATCTCCTCCGGCGGCAACACCCGCACACACGGACCCTCCTGCGATTTGGGCCACAGGATCAACGTCAACTGGGTCCCCTGCCGCGACGGCCGCCATTTGGCCGGCACCTGCAAACGACGCTTCTCATCCACCCCATGCCGATAGCAGGAGTTGTAATAAGTCGGCACCATGTTCACGCCGTCGCTCACGATCTATTCACAGGGTAAATTTGAATGGCACAAGTGCCCCACAACGCCCCATTGTTAAACACTTTCCCCCACTTCGTGTCAACGGGATTCGTGATGATTTATTGTCAAGTTATTCACATTCGGTTGTGTTGTGGTCCTTGATCGATCTGACCACCATATGTAGTGGCCGTGGCGGGGCTTGCGCTTTGGCGCGTGTGCACTCGCCTTGCGATGTGAGCGCGTCCGGTCAAGGCGGACGCATCCGATCACTCCACCCCTTCCACCCCGCACCCGGGTTAAACAAGCCATGGCTGAAACCAAGCGCGGGCCAAAGCGGATTCGTCCGATGGGCCGCACCGCCGAGCTGGCCGTCGGCGGAATGGTGGTGCTGGTGCTCAGCGCCTCCCTGGTGGAGGATGTCTTCGACCGCAGGGACCGCTTGAACCTGGCCCGGCCCGACGTGCCGACCGCCAGCCAGGGCAACAGCTTCCAGGGCCAGTTTGACCGGCCGAAGGCGTTCCGCACACGGAGCAACACAATGGGCGTGATGCAATGGGCCGGGCAAAGCACGACTCCGCGCAGTGTGAAAATCCGCTACCGTCTGGTGGTGACAACCAACCCCGGTTCGGCACAGACCCTGACGGACTCGGCGCGTCTCGCTGAACCGGCGCACGAACAACCCAACACCGCCGAAACCGCCGCGTCACCGGATGCTCGCCAGCCTCGTCCGGTGCTGAGCGAACCTTGAACTGGCGCAGTTTACGAAGAAATGTCACCGATCAATAAGGTGGGGCGCCGCTGCGTCGGCGCCCGCTGCGCGGCAGCGCAGCCCTACCGGAACGAAATCGTGGCTGAAGTTTCGGCTAACCGGCCCCAGGCGACTTCAGTTCGATGCAGGTCATCAGTCATTTCACCAACCTTTTGATCGAGGATTGGATTCGCTGGGACAAGGATCGTTGGGAAGTCTGATCGGATCGGACACGATGGCCCGCCGCCATCTCGGGCATTTCCGACAGTATCGTCGCCAAGGGGCCGGAGGGAATCTTCCACTCCACATCCGGATTCATGCACGGCCCGCCAGAAAGCACCTCTTCGTACAGTGAAATGAACTCCGACGTCATGGAGTCGATCCCGCAATGCTGCCGGACTGCATCCCTTACCCGCACTGTGGCGTCGGGTGAATAGCGATCAATCTGCGCGTGGAGGGCCTCGGCGGACAGCGGAGAGGTCAACAGACTCCTGCCAAAATTGCGGCGACGCATGAATTCAAAGGTTTCCGGGGTCACCATTTCGCCGACTCCCTCGGGTCCAATCAACACCACCGCACATCCCATGGCGATGGCCTCCAGCGCGCAGCGCGCCTTGGCGAACACGAGATCGTGCCCGGCCAGATGCCGTTCGGGATTTTCAACGACTTGCCCGGCGGCTCCTCCGATCCGCGTCAGGGGGATGCCACGATCTGCGGACACGCGTGCGGCCAGCTCCACATGCCGCGAATGCTCGGCGAAACTTGTGAAGATCAGGGCGCTTCGTGGCTTTGCGGGCAAAGGCGGACGGGGGCGGAACTTCTCCAGGTCAACCCCGTTGAAAATCACACGCACATCCTCCTCCGGGAGGGAGGTCTCCGAACAGACCCGTTCACGACAGTAGTCATCCACCGCAACAATCTTGCGAATCCGGGGATGGAGAACGGTCGTATCGTACGGGCTCCTGGCATCATGCACCATGTAGACAGCCGGAGTCCGGGGAAACCGTTCGGTCAGGACCACGGCCGTGTGGAGATGCTGGCAATGCAGAAGATCCGGCTCCATGGCGATGTCCCTGGGGCTCGACCAAACCGGGACACCCTCGGCCCGGAGCTTCCTCGCAAGCTCGCCGGCGATGGGAGTGTAGAGGCCGCATTCGATACCCCGGCGCTTTAGAAGGCGGGTCAAATCCCACAGGAACATTTCAGTTCCCGATCGCTGATCCATGGAGATGTTCGAGAAAAGAACGCGGCGAACGTTGGATTGGGTGGGCCCGGCCATTGCAGGGAAAGAGCGACAAACGCTATGGCTGGTTCGATCTGGGTGCTCGTGGCTTTGCCGGGGCTCCCATCACCGTTTGCCCGTCAGGCACGTCGCACGTGACCACGCTACCCGACCCCACAACCACTCCGCTTCCAATCTTCACCGTCGGAAGGATCGCGCTGCGCCCTCCAATCCGCGTGTTGGAAGCGATTGCAGGAGGGTGGATGTTGCCATCCATGAACTTGTCATTCATGGTCACCACCCCGGGCCCGATGAAGGAACCGGATCCAATCGTGACCCCCGAAGTGATGTGACAGCCCGTCTGCACACTCACATGGTCGCCAATGACCACTCCCGGACAGATATTGCAATGCGAACCAATGGTGCAGTGCTTCCCGACGCGGGCGCCTTTGTGGATGATGGTAAAGGAACCCACCCGCGATCCCTCCCCAACCTGCGCCCCCTTCTGGATCTCCGTCAGGGAGGGGTTGTAAACCTTGACGCCCGGATAGCGCCACTTGTAGATCCACCGATTAAAGAGTCCCATATTGCCCTCCTCCCGGCTGCAGCTTCATGAGCCGGCGAAACACTTCGGGCGTCATGACCTTGCGGCCGTGAATTGCGGCAAGTTCATGCACGCGTTCGAGCAGTTTCATATTGGTCGCGGGCACCCCCTTTTGGAGAAACAGATTGTCCTCCAACCCGACTCTCACGCCGGCACCCGTGGCGATCGCCAGGGCATTGGCGGGCAATTGGGCTTTGCCGATGCCGCCCAAGGCATGCAGGGATTCCCGGGGAAGCTTCTGCACGATGGCTGAAATGTCATGCAAGTCCATCTGCGCTGAAGCCGCGTTCCCGAGAATCACATTGGCATAACAAGGCAAGCTCACCGCTCCCTTTTGAATCAGAAAGGTCGCATAGTTCGCCATGCCAAGGTCAAAGATCTCAAGCTCCGGGAGAATCCGCTTCTCCTGCATCTTCCGGGCAAGCTGCATGATCACCTCCGGCGTGTTCACGCTCGCTCCGGTCGCAAAATTCAACGAGCTCAGGGTGAGCGATGCCATGTCCGGCTTGTTGCTTCCACTCAACTCCAATGGCTGGCTTCGCGGGGCAAACTCGGGGCTGAAGCGACCGCTCAGGGAAACACAAATCACCAGGTCGGGAGCATGCCGTCGGATGCCCGCGATGATCTCCCCGTAAAGCTCGCTGTCCAGCGAAGAACCCCCCGCAGCATCCCGCGCATGGATGTGCGCGATCGTAATCCCCAGCTCATTCGCGGCCAGAACCGATTCAACAATCTCCGGAATCGAGACGGGAACGTCCGGATTCATCCGCTGGGTCGGAATGGCCCCCGTCGGAACAAAATTGATGGCTAAGTCATCCATAGGCTGAAGTCATCCGGCATCAATTGATGCCGCGCTTTTCCAGCAATTGCTCCATCTCCGGGCTTCGTGCGTGTCCCGCCGCGAGCGCCTTTTGATAATGCCAGCGGGCGAGCTCGCGCAGGGGCGGATCCTGGAGAATGTAGACCAGGGCCAGGTTGAAGTGGGCATCGCCGAAGCCGGGTTGCAGTTGAACGGCGCGGCGCAGGGCGGTCTCGGCCGGCCCGCGCATGCCCTGTTCACTCAGCGTCATGCCGAGGTAATTCTGCACAACCGGATTGTCCGGGTTGTATTGCGCGGCCAGCCCCAGATAATCCAACGCCTCCTCGTATTGTTTCTGGCGGAACATGAGAATACCCAGCGTGGCCAGCGTGAACGGATCGCGCGGCGCCACGGCCAACGCCTTGCGCAAATTCGCTTCCGCCTCGGCGTCCCGCCCCTGCTCCATCTGGGTGGCGGCGAGGTTGGACAAGGTGAAGGCGTTGTTGTCGTCCCTGGCCAGCACCTCCTTGAGCGTATTCTCCGCCTGCTGGAACTGGCCCTCCTTGAATTGGCGCTCCGCCTGCGCCACCAGCGGGCCGGTGCCGGATGGGGGTTGGGGGCGTGAGGCGGCGGAGGCGGACAGCGCCTTGCTCATGCGCAGCAGGGCCAGCTCCTCGACGGAATACGGGGTCCGCTCCGCTTCGTAAACCTGGAGCCGGGCTTTCAACCGGGTGATCTCCGCCTGATCCGCACCGCTGGGTTCACCCACCGTCGCCGCCGCGCGGGCGGCAATCTCCTGGTTCGCCTGCGCCAGCTGCAATTGCAACTGGTTCCGTTCGCGTTCCAAATCGCCGACCCGCGCGCGGGCGGCATTCAGTTCCGCGGTCACCGCCTGCCCCGACTCCGCCGGCCGATTCCTCAACTGCTTCATGCGATCCTCAAGCGCCGTCTTTTCGAGTCGCAGAATGACGGCCTCGCTGCGGACCAGCGCGAGTTCGGTCACCACTTCGTCCAACCGACGTTGGGTGTCGGTGTCGGTGCCGGCGCGCGCCTGGTTTTGCAGCTGGCTCAACTGGGTCTTCAACAGCGCGTTTTCCTCGCGCAACGTTTTGGTCATCGCGGTGGAGGCCTTGAGTTGGGCCACCTCGGACGCCAGGGCCGAGCGCTCGACCTCCAGCTGGTCCGCGCGCCGGGTCTCCTGAGCCAGCGCCGCCTGCGCGGCCTGGAGCGCCTCGACATCGGCGACCGGAGCGGACCGGCCCGGGGCCTCTTTGAGTTCCGACTTGAGCAGCTCGATTTCCTTGTTCAACTCCAGATTGCGACGCTCCATTTTCTCCAGTTGCCGGGGATCGGCGGCGGCCGGGCGGACCGACAGCGCCTCCCTCAGCTTCTGCTGGAGGGAGTTGTTCTCCATCTGCAACTGTTGCAGTTCGCGCTGCATCTCGTTCATCTCGGAGGCCATTTCCACCGACGTGTCCGGAGCGGCGGTTTCAGCCCCGACGCCGGAGGAAGGAAGGGAGGCCGCCGGCTCGACGGCGGCGGATTGAAGCTGGTTGACCTTGGTCTCGAGGTAGCGGAGGCGGAAATCGACGACGTTTGCGTTCCAGCCGGGATAACTTTTCTGCAACCGCGCCAGGTCCTTCTGCGCGTCGAGAAAGGCGGCGAGCGCTTCGGCCGGGTGGTTGGAGCTCTGGAGAGTCTCTCCCTGCTGGATCAGCGAGTAGATGCGGACATACTCCTCACCGGGACCGGCGCCCCAAACCGTGACCGCAAACATCGCCAGCAACAGAATCGGGCCCCAAACGCGTTTCATACCCGGAGAGTAGGACAACCGCAAACCCCGCGCAATGCCGTCATGGGCGGAGCGACGCGCCCGCCCCGACCGCGTCCAGCGGTCGGAACGAAGGCCCGGACATCGCACGCGCACCACAACGCGTTCCGCGCCTGCTGCGGCGCGGTGGACGGCGCTCAGGCCGTCCCCACCTCACCTGCTCGCAATCAGCCCCTCGCCGACTCCCGTTCGCCGGAATGTTCGCCGGAATTGACCCGTTGAGGTTGCGCTGGTACAACGGGCGCGCGACCGGCACTGGCACTGCACCACATGAAACGATCCTCAAAAACCTCGCCGCGCTTCCAGCCCTTCTACAAGCGCGTGCTCCTCAAGCTCAGCGGCGAGGCCCTGGGCGGCAGGTCCGGACTCAGCATCGAACCCGAAGCCCTGCATCGCATGGCGCTGCAAGTGCGCGAAGTGCGGGAACTGGGCGTGCAGGTGGCGGTGGTGATCGGAGGCGGCAACATTTTCCGCGGCCTCAGCGGCAGCAAGCGCGGGATCGAACGCGCCAGCGGCGATTACATGGGCATGCTGGCCACCATCATCAATGCCCTGGCCCTGCAGGATGCGCTGGAAAAGCTAGGGCTCGCCACGCGCGTCCAAAGCTCGATCACCATGTCGCAGATCGCCGAACCGTTCATTCGCCGGCGCGCCGTGCGGCACCTGGAAAAGGGCCGCATCGTCATTTTCGGCGGGGGCACCGGCAATCCCTACTTCTCCACCGACACCGCGGCGGCGCTCCGCGCCAATGAAATCGGAGCGGAAGTCATCCTCAAGGCCACCAAGGTGGATGGCATCTACGACAGCGATCCCGTCAAGAATCCCAAGGCGAAACGCCATCCGACCATCACCTACTCGGAAGCCCTGGCGAAGCGGCTCCAGGTGATGGATTCAACCGCCTTTTCCATGTGCATGGACAACAAGATGCCGATCATCGTGTTCGACTTGTTCAAGGCGCACAACCTCCGGAAGGTGATTCTGGGAGAGAAGGTCGGCACCCGGGTGAGCGGTTGACCCCGGCAAGGGTCGCGCCATGCCCGAACTCCCGGAAGTCGAGGTCCTGGTCCGACACCTGGCCGACCGCGTCGTCGGCAGGACCATTCGAACGGTGAACGTCAGGGACCCGCGCAGTCTCCGCCATACAACGTCCGCCGAATTCCGCAGCACGCTGAAAAACGCCCGCTTGGAATCGGTTCAACGCCGCGGAAAATACCTGGTGTTCAACCTGCGCAAGCGTGGCCAACCGTTTCCGCTGCTCGGCCATCTGGGAATGACCGGCCGCATGTATCTCCTCCCCCAACCCACGCGCCATCCGCCGCATACCACCCTCGTGCTGGGCTTGGGAAAGGAACTGCTGGTGTTCAACGATCCCCGGCGCTTCGGCCGGATGACCCTGGATTCGTCCGCCCTGCAACGGCTTGGACCTGAACCCTTGGAGCCGGCGTTCACGCCGCGGACGCTGCGTGAGGCGTTCTCCCACTCGCGTCAACCCGTCAAGGTCAAGCTGCTCGACCAGTCCGTGGTGGCCGGCATCGGCAACATCTACGCCAGCGAAGCCCTGTTCCTTGCCCGGATCCATCCCGGAACACCCGCCGGTCGCCTGACCGACTCCAGCCACCGACGACTCCGGAACAGCATCCGACGCGTTTTGCGCGAAGCCATTCGGTTTGGGAGCACCGCGCCGCTGGCCTTCGGCGCCTCCGACCCTGGCGACGGGATCTTCTACTACGGAACCACAGCGCAGGCGGCGGGGGATTAC
>JALOTU010000484.1 GCA_025457725.1 Verrucomicrobiota bacterium | reverse complement strand
CAACGCGGGAACGATCCTGCGCAAACCCGCCGCCGAACATCCCGACGAATACTGGGACAAGGTCATTGAGGTGAACCTGAACGCCCAGTTCGTGCTCACCCGCGAGATCGGCCGGGACATGGTGGCGCGCGGTTCGGGCAAGGTCATCTTCACCGCCTCCCTGCTCACCTTCCAAGGGGGCATCACCGTGCCCGGGTACGCGGCGAGCAAAGGCGGCATCGGCCAGCTGACCATGGCTTTCGCCAATGAATGGGCCGCCAAGGGAGTGAACGTGAATGCCATTGCGCCCGGCTACATTGACACGGACAACACCGAGGCGCTGCGGAACGATCCGACGCGCAGCCAACAGATCCTGGCACGCATCCCCGCCGGGCGTTGGGGCAAGACGGATGACTTCAAAGGGCCGATCGTGTTCCTGGCGTCCGACGCCGCTGCCTACGTCCATGGCGCCATTCTCCTGGTGGACGGCGGTTGGATGGGACGATAAGCAGCCCCCCGCTGAGGCGGCATCCAATCTCTCCAGCGGGATTCGGCTGAATGTCGAAGAATCGGGGTCGCCCGGTTATAAGGTGCCGGGTTACTTCGCCGCCGACGGGAACGCAGCTGAAACCTCCGCCTCGTCCGGCAACCAGTGGCGGGCTCATCTTTCCCCCGACAAGACCGGCAGGTGGACCTAGTCGTACGGCCGCCCCGAAGCATCACCTCGGCGCACATCCGGCCTGCGCGCCGCGCGCGTGGGAGTGAAAGAAACTTGCAGCCCAACGACTTGGGAGTGAAAGAAACTTGCAGCCCAACGACTCCGCGGCTTACTGTTGAAGCCTCTTGGGCCAGCTTAGCTCAGCGGTAGAGCAACGGTTTTGTAAACCGTCGGTCGTCGGTTCAATCCCGACAGCTGGCTCCACTTCCAAACATTAATATGCCCAGTTTCGCACATGAAACGTGCGACGGTCTGTTTTGATGAGAGTCTGCACAGAGCCCTCAAGCTTCGCTCGGTCGAGAGTGCGACGACCTTGTCTGACTTTGTGAACGAGGCGGTCAAGGATGCGTTGGCCGAGGATCTTGAGACTTTCCGCAAGCGTGAGTCGGAGCCTTGAGTTGATTTCGAGATATTCCTGCGTGGGTTGAAGAAGAACAGATCTGATTAGGCGGCGGCGGTGAGCTCACGTTAGGGCGACTCTGGGCAGCAATAGTCCAATATTCGATCCAGGAGACCAGAACGTGATCGGGCGGGGATTTCCTCCTGCTTCACCTCGCACCGCCAATCGCGTTTACCTGGTTCTGATGAAAGACAACCCATTCTTCCGTCCTCGGTGGTCTCCGTGCCTCTGTGTGTGAGCGGCCTTTGAAATGGCTGCTTCAACCTTCGTGCCCCTGCTGCGGCTGGAAGCACTCGGAAACGGTCCGATGACCGGCCCTTGAGGCCACCTGAAGGTCGCGCCCCAAGGCCAAACGAGAACCGCTGAGGAGGGTGCGTCGTGGGTGCTTGCGTTTCGGCGTGGTTTTGATTCCACTGGGCTCGTGGTGATTTAGGCCAATGAACAGGAATCCCCGATATCGTCCGCCATCCATCCGACTGGTCAACGCATTGGGTGTGGCGGCCACATCGCTGCGTCTGGTGGACGGGCAGATGGACGCGGACCAGCTGATGGCCCGGGCCTGTCGGCAGACCGGGCTCGAGGATTTCGGTCCGGCCGACTTCCTGGAGCCGCTGCGCATCCTGGTGGAGTGTTACAACACCGAGGCACGGCTGAATTTCATCGGTCGGATGTCGGCCAAGACCTACCTGCTGCAGTTGCTGGAAAACCGGCTGCGGGTGGAGCAGGACCGGAAGGAGCATCCGGCGATTGCCCGGCAGCAGATTCAGGCGCCGGTGTTCATCCTGGGTCTGCCGCGGACCGGGTCGACGTTGTTGTTTGAATTGATGGCGCAGAACGCGGCCCTGCGGGCGCCGCTTTCCTGGGAGGTCATGCTGCCCTCGCCGCCGCCCCGCGCCGAGTCCTTTCAGTCCGATCCGCGCATCCGCAAGGCGCAACGGATGTTGGACTGGGTGGAACGCATTGCCCCGGAGTTCAAGCACATTCACGAGGTGGGCGCGTTGCGTCCGCAGGAATGTCTGCCCATCACATCGCAGGCGTTTCGCAGCATCCAGTTTCACACCACCAACCATCTCCCCACCTACCAGGCCTGGCTGAACGCGGCCGACCTGACGCCGGCCTATGAGTATCATCGCCGGATGTTGCAGCAGTTCCAGGCGTTCGGGCCGCGGGGGACCTGGGTGCTCAAGGCCCCGGCGCATCTCTTCGGGATTGCGGAGATCTTCCGCGTGTATCCCGATGCGCGCATCGTGCAGACGCATCGCGATCCGGTGCGGGTGATCGGATCAATTGCCAGTCACTGTGTCAGTCTGCGGCAGGCATTCAGCGAGCAGCTTGATCTGGACAACATCGGATCGACCTGGTGTTGGCTGTGGTCGCTGGGGCTGGAGCGCACGTTCAAGTTCCGGCGCGAGCATCCGGAGCTGGAGGAACGCTTCCTGGATGTTCCGTATGAAGACCTGACGCGGGATCCGGTCGCGGCGGTTGAGAGGATCCACCAACGATTCGAGCTCCCGGTGAGCCAGGGCGCATTCGACCGTGTGCGGGCTTACCTGGCGGAGCATCCCAAGGGCCGGCACGGAACCCATCGTTATCAACTCGAGGACTACGGGCTGGATCCGGGGCGGGTGCTTGCCCGGTTTGCGGGTTACGACGGGTCCACCGGCAAGGTGTCGATGCCCGCGTCCGTGCCGCCGGAGGCCGCGCGGGCCATTTGAACATGGTGTGCGGGCCGGGGTTTGGTAATTACACGGCGTTCTCCTGAATGCGAACAAGCCAATGAGGGTCTGGAGTCCAGATGCAGCGCGGTCGGCCCTGCCGGCGTGGGCTGGCGGCGTGTTGCTGGCCGCGGCACTGGGTGCGGGTACGGTACGGGCGGTGGACCGTTTCGATGTGTTTCTCGGTTACGACAGCTACGTTCCCGAGGCCAGCTACCGGGGTTTTCGGGGGTGGTGGAGATCACCGGGGGCTCCTACAACGAGGCGACCAGGCGCCGGGCCCCCATTGAACTTCCCACTGGCACCACCAAACGTATCACCCTCCCGGTTTTCTTCGACGGCGGTTATGGGGCGGGCTGGAACGTGCGGCTGCTGGATGCCCGGGGGCGGGTGCAGGCCGAACAAAACCAGGTGCGCGCCCGAAAGCAGGTGAAACCGGAGAGCGTGCTGCTCGGGTCCATCAGCCGGAACGACGCGTGGAGCCCGGCCTTTCAGCCGTTGAAACGCAGGCAGTCGGAATTGGATCCGGTGTCGGCCCGGATGCTGCCGCCGTTGTTTCCCGACAATCCCCTTCTGCTGACCGGTTTGGATGCC
>JALOTU010000075.1 GCA_025457725.1 Verrucomicrobiota bacterium | reverse complement strand
TTCGGGCTGATCCTCGTCGCCATGGTCTGCGCCCGCACCTGCGCCATGGCGTTCAACCGCATTGCGGACCGGAAGTTGGATGCGCTGAATCCCCGCACCGCGGGCCGGCATCTGCCCGCCGGCCAAATCAGCCTGGCCGGCGCCTGGACGCTCTGGGCGGTTGGCGCAATCGGATTGGTGGTGGCAAGCGGGTTTCTCAATCCCGTCTGCTTGCGCCTTTCGCCCGTCGCCCTGGCGGTGGTGTGTTTCTACTCGCTGACCAAACGGTTCACGGACTTCACCCATGTGTTCCTGGGGATGGCCCTGGCGCTCGCGCCCGTGGGCGCGTGGCTGGCGGTCACCGGCAGTTTTGATTTCTGGCCGGAGGCGTGCGCCGACGGGCACGGGCCCATGCGGCACAGCGCCCTCCTGCCACTCCTGCTGGCGGTCGGCGTGGTGCTCTGGCTGGTGGGATTCGACATCATCTACGCGCTGCAGGATTACGAGTTCGACCGCTCGCATGGACTGCATTCGCTGGTCGTGCGCTGGGGGCCGCGGAATGCGTTGACGGCGGCGTTTCTGTCGCACCTGTTCATGTGGGGGGTTCTGGCGGTGTTCGGTCTGCTCGCCGGGTTTCGCGTGGCCTACGCCGCTGGATTGGTGGTCATTCTGGCCTGCCTGGTGGTCGAGCACTGGGTGGCGCGCCGCCGCAGTCTGGACTGGGTGAACATCGCCTTCTTCCGGCTGAACGCGCTGATCAGTTTCGTCTTCCTGGCAGTCGTTGCCGGTGAGGTGATCTTCCGCGGGTTCCGATTCACGTGGTAGGGAAAGGGCGCGCTGCGCCCGCCCCGACCGCGTCCAACGGTCGGAACGGAGGACGACATCGCACGCTCACCGCAATGCGTGCCGCGCCTGTTACGGCGCGGTGGACGGCACGCAGGCCGTCCCTACCTCACTCACGCTCGATCGCGCCCGCGCGCTTGCTTTAGGTTGCGGTCCGGCACAGTCTGGCCGCACCGAAGACATTCATGATGAAGACCGTTCAGGAACTCGCGCAACTGGTGGGTGGACGCGTGCTCGGCGACGCCTCCCTGCAAATCAACGCCGGAGCCACGCTGGAACTGGCCGGACCCGGACAGATCAGCTTTCTGGCCAACGCCCGCTACGCGTTGCAGCTCCAACAAACCCGGGCCTCCGCGGTGTTTGTGCCCGAGGCCATGGACACGGCCGCCGTCCAGATCGTGGTCCCGAATCCCTACTTCGCCTTTACCCAGGCCCTCGTGGATCTGCATGGGCATCGCCGACACAAGCGGGTCGGCATCAGCCCCCTGGCCACCATCCATCCATCCGCTTCGATCGGCGAAGGCACCAGCGTGCATGAACGCGTAACCGTAAGCGAGGGCGCCCGGATCGGCCGGAATTGCTCGCTTTACCCGGGCGTGGTCGTCGGCGAGGGGGTGGAGATCGGCGACGATTGTGTGCTGCACCCCAACGTGGTCATTTACGAAAACTGCCGTCTGGGCAGCCGGGTGGTGATTCATGCCAACAGCACCATCGGCCACGACGGCCTGGGCTTCTCCACGGAAAAGGGCGTGCACCACAAGATCCCCCACATTGCCCGCGCGATCATCGAGGATGACGTCGAGGTGGGCGCCAGCGCGGGTGTCGAGCGCGGCAGCCTGCAGGATACGGTGGTGGGCCGCGGCTCAAAGATCGGCAGCCAGGTGATCATCGGTCACGGAGTGCAGGTGGGCGAGGGCTGCCTGGTGGTGGCGCAGACCGGCATCGCCGGTTCCACCCGCATCGGACACCACTGCGTCTTCGCCGGCCAGGCGGGCGTGGCCGGACATCTGGAAATTGGCAACCATGTCACCGTGGCGGCCAAGTCGGGAGTGAGCCAGAACATCCCGGACGGGGAACGGGTCTTCGGCTATCCGGCCTTCGAAATGTCCGCGGCGGTCGAGGCGTATTCCATCATCAAGCGCCTGCCCGAACTGCGCCGGCAGGTGCGGGCCCTCGAGGAAAGGGTGAAGGGGTTGGAGTCCGGCCGCCAGGCGGGCTGAGCCGCAGCACAACCTTGCTGACCATGCCCCGACGCCGAACGTCCAACGGCCTGCACCTGGAGTTGCCCCTGGAAGCCCAGCCGACGGATACCTCCTGCGGGCCCACCTGTCTGCAGGCGGTCTATGCCTACCACGGCGACCAGACCACCGTCGGGCAGTTGATCCGGGAAGTGCCGTCGGTCGAGGGCGGCGGCACGCTGGCGGTGTCCCTGGGCGTGCATGCATTGTGCCGGGGTTACCACGCCACCCTCTACACCTATAACCTGCGCATCTTCGATCCGTCCTGGTTCCATCCCCGGCCCGCGAATCTTGCCGACAAGCTGCACCAGCAGCTGAGGTATCGTCACGGCAAACGCCGCCAGGCGACCCAAGCCTGCCTGGAATTCGTGCAGCACGGCGGAGAGATCCGGTATGAGGACCTGACCGGCGCGCTCATCCGACACCATCTCCTGCGCCGCGAGCCGATCCTGACCGGTTTGAGCGCCACGTTCCTCTACCGGGCGGCGCGCGTCATGCCGGACACCGACGAGGATGACGACATTCGCGGCGAGCCGCTGGGCCATTTTGTGGTTCTGCACGGGTACAACAAGACCGACCAGACCGTGCTGGTGGCGGACCCCTACGAGGCCAACCCGATGGCCCCGGGACGCAGCTACGCGGTGCCCATGAACCGCCTGATCAACGCGATTCTGCTGGGGGTGTTGACCTACGACGCGAACCTGCTAATCATCCGCCCGAAATAAGGCATCCAATGCCGCACATACTGTTCGTCGTCAACAATCCCGATCGTTGGCCGTTGAACCTGCCCGAGGTCGAAGTGGTTTCGGCCCGCACCTACCTCACCGATCCGCAGTACTCCACGATGCGGAACTGCAAAGTCTACAACCTCCTCCGCTCCTACAGTTATCAAAGCCTGGGCTATTACGTCTCCCTGCTGGCCGAGGCGCGCGGACACAAGCCCATGCCGCGGATCTCCACCATGCAGGACATCCGCTTCCAGTCCCTGACCCGCACCGTGTCCGGCGAGCTGCAGGAGTTGATCCAGAAATCCCTGCACCATCTGCAGCACGACGAGTTCACGCTTTCGATCTACTTCTCGCGCAATGTGGCCAAGCGCTACGACCCGCTCGCCCGGCAGTTGTTCAACCTCTTCCCCGTCCCCCTGCTCCGCGCTCAGTTCCAGCGCACCGAGGATGGCTGGGCGGTGCAGAGCATGAACGCCATCTCCACCCATGACATCCCCGAGGCGCATCGTGAATGGGTGGTGGAGCTGGCGCAGCATTACCTGTCCAGGGGCCGCGCGCATCCCACCCGCAGGTCCCCGCCCCGACACTCCCTGGCCATCCTGGTGGACAAGCAGGAGACCACGCCCCCATCCGACGCGAAAGCCCTCGAACGGTTTGCCGACGCGGCCGAGAAGCACTCGTTTTCCGTCGAGTTCATCGACAAGGACGACTACGGCCGGGTGGCGGAGTTTGACGCGCTGTTCATCCGCGCGACCACGGCCGTGGACAATTACACCTACCGCTTTGCGCGCCGGGCCGAGGCGGAGGGACTGGTGGTCATGGACGATCCGGATTCCATCGTCAAATGCACCAACAAGGTGTTTCTGGCCGAGCTGCTGGCGCGACATCGGGTCCCGACCCCGCGCACCGAGATCATTCATCGCGACAACGTCGAGGAGATTCCCGGGCGGCTGGGCTTCCCGTTGATTCTCAAGCAGCCGGATTCCTCCTTTTCGCTGGGCGTGGTCAAGGTGTCCGACCAGGCCGAATACCTGAAAACCGTGGAGGCGTTGTTGAAGGATTCGGATCTCCTCATCGGCCAGGAATACGCGCGCACCGATTTCGACTGGCGCATCGGCATCCTCGACCAGAAGCCGCTCTACGCCTGCAAATACTTCATGGCCCGGGGACACTGGCAGATCTACAACAACCAGGAGACCGGCGAGGACCACACCGGCGATTTCAAAACCATCCCCATCGAGATGGCCCCGCAACGACTGGTCCAGACCGCCCTGCGAGCCGCCAACCTCATCGGCAACGGCCTCTACGGAGTGGATCTCAAGGAAGTGGACGGCCGCCCCAGCGTCATCGAAATCAACGACAATCCCAGCATCGACAGCGGCGTGGAGGACAAAATGTTGCGCCATTATCTCTACGAACGGGTGATGGAGGTGTTCGAACGCAGGGTCGACACCCTGCACGAGGGACGTTCCATCTGATGAAACGACCCCGCTTCGGACTGTTCGAGCGCTTCGGCGTCGAGCTCGAATACATGATCGTGGACGCCGACACGCTGCGCATCCGGCCGGAATCCGACCGGTTGATCCACCGGGTCAGCGGGAGTTTCGACGGCGACGTGTCGCGTGGGGCGCTCGAGTGGTCGAATGAACTGGCGCTGCATCTCATTGAATTAAAGACCGGAAAGCCGGTCCGGCGACTGCACGGCCTGGCGGAGGCGTTCCAGTCCGAGGTCCGCCACATCAACCGGCTCCTGGCCGCGGACAACGCCCTGCTGCTGCCCACCGCCATGCATCCCTGGATGCGGCCGCACGCGGAAAGCCGGCTGTGGCCGCACAGTTACGGCGAGGTGTACGCGGCCTTCGACCGTATTTTCAATTGCTCGGGCCACGGCTGGACCAACCTGCAATCCACGCACCTCAATCTGCCGTTCCGCACGGCCGGGGAATTCCGACGGCTGCACACCGCCATCCGGCTCCTGCTCCCGATCCTGCCCGCGCTGGCGGCCAGTTCGCCTTTCGTGGAAGGCCGGCGCGCGCCGTTCCTGGACATGCGGCTGGAAACCTACCGGCACAATTGCCGGCGGATTCCCTCCATCACCGGACGTGTGATCCCCGAACCCGTCCAGTCGCCGGCTGAGTATCGTCGCCGCATCCTGCAGCGCATCCACCGCGACCTGGCCGCGCACGATCCGGAACGGGTTCTGGAAAGCGAATGGACCAACGCCCGCGGCGCCATCGCGCGCTTCGAACGCAACACCATCGAGATCCGCGTGCTCGACATCCAGGAATGTCCGCAGGCCGACCTGGCCCTCGCACAGTTGATTGCGGCCGTGCTGAAGCGTTTGACGGACGAAACCTGGTCCGCGATCGAGGATCAGTTGCGGCCCCCGACCGCCAGCCTCGAGCGGGTGCTGCTGCAGTGCGCCAGGGACGGACGGTCGGTCTCCCTCCGCCCGGGCACCTACCTGCGCGCCTTCGGCCTGCATTCGCGCCGACCGATGTCCGTCGCCGAGGTGTGGCACCACCTGCTCGAATCAAGCGCTCCGCATCGAGCCGACTGGCGGCCCGTGATCGAAGGGCTGCTGGAGGAGGGCAGTCTCAGCGAACGCATCCTCAAGGCCGCAGGCCACCGGCCCGGTCGCCGGGCCTTGCGCGGGGTCTATCGACGGCTGGCCGATTGTCTGCACCAGGGCGTGCTGTTCCATGCCTGAACCCGGATTCCTGCCGCACAGACGCACTCCCGCACGGCAGGGCAAACGCATCAAATGCGACCGTGTTTTCGGGGTCGCGCCGGCTTTCAACCGGCCCGGGGATAGGGCGGCATGGAGATGGGTTCGATTTGCCGGCTGGAAAGCCGGCGATACCTCGCGGCTCAAGACGCGTCTGGCCCACTCCCGCACGCTTGCCAGTGTGCGCCGGCTTCTGGCTTAATCCCCGCGCCACATGAGCAAGGCGAAGCGAACCAAAGCATCCAACCAACCCGAACTGCCCATCCACGATCCCGGCCAGCCGCCACCACCCGGGACCAAGGCGGATCCGACGGGCAACGGCAACGGGGCTGAACACGTGCATGCGGAACCGGTCGACGCCGTGGCGCACCGGCCCTTCAATCCGCGGCAGCCGGACCTCGCCCTGCACCGGCGCGTGGACCGCGGATTCCTGGAGTACGCCTCCTACGTCATTCGCGATCGGGCCATCCCCAACCTGGCCGACGGCTTGAAGCCGGTGCAGCGCCGCATTCTCTGGTCGCTGCAACAAAATGACGACGGCCGGTTCATCAAGGTGGCCAACATCGTCGGGGATACCATGAAGTATCATCCGCACGGCGACGCCTCCATCGGCGACGCGCTGGTGGTGCTGGCGAACAAGCGTTACCTCATCGAGGGCCAGGGCAATTTCGGCAACCTCTACACCGGGGATCCGGCGGCGGCGCCCCGTTACATCGAGTGCCGCCTGACGGAACTGGCGCGCACGGAGTTGTTCAACGACGAGATCACGGAGTTCGTCCCCAGTTACGACGGACGCAACCGGGAACCCGTGACGCTGCCGTGCAAACTGCCGCTCACCCTGATGCTCGGCGCGGAGGGCATCGCCGTCGGCTTGAGCGCCCGGATTCTGCCCCACAATTTCCCGGAACTGCTCCGGGCGCAGATCGCCATCCTGAAGAAGGAATCGTTCAAGGTGCTGCCGGACTTCCCCACGGGCGGCCTGATGGACGCGCGCGAGTATGCCGACGGCGCCGGCACCGTGAAGGTGCGCGCCAGGCTCAAGGTGAAGGACGACTCCACCGTGCTCATCAAGGAGATCCCGCCATCCACCACCACCGAATCGCTCATCGCCTCCATCGAGGACGCCGTGCGCAAGGGCAAGCTGAAGGTGAAATCCATCAATGACTTCACCGCGGAGGAAGTCGAGATCGAGATCAGGTGCCCCTCGGGCGTGAGCGCCGAGAAACTGGCCGACGCCCTCTACGCCTTCACCCACTGCGAGGTGTCCATCTCGAGCCGGCTGGTGGTGATCCGCGACAACCGCCCGGTGGAGATGACGGTGAGCGAGGTGCTGCGCGAGAACACCGACCAGCTGGTCGCCCTGCTCAAACGCGAGCTGCAACTCAAGGAACAACAGCTCCAGGACGAACTCCACTTCCGCACCCTGGAACGCATCTTCATCGAGGAACGCCTCTACAAGGCGATCGAGAAGTGCAGGACGAACGACGCGGTGCTCGCGGCGGTGCACGAGGGGTTCAAACCGTTCCGGAAGCAGCTGCTGCGCGAGCTGACCGACCCGGACGTGGAGCGCCTGCTGCAGGTGCGCATCCGCCGCATTTCGCTCTTCGACATCAACAAGCACCGCGAGGAGACCGAGAAGATCGCCGCCGAGCTGGCCGCGACGCGCAAACACCTCAAGCAGCTGATCAAATACGCCATCGGCCATCTGCAGGCGTTGCTCGATCGCTACGGGCCGTTGTATCCGCGCCTGACCAAAAGCAGCCGGCACGACGACATCGACGTCAAGGAGGTCGCGTTCAAGGCGTTCAAGGTGTCCTACGACCGGGCGAGCGGGTACGTGGGCTACAAGGTCAACGGGGACGAGTTCAAGACCGAGTGCACCAAGTTCGACAAGGTGCTGCTCGTGTTCAAGGACGGCAGCTACAAGGTCACCGATTTGCCGGAGAAATTGTTCGTGGGCCCGGAGCTGTTCCACTGCGGACTGCCCGAGCGCGAGCGCATCTTCACCCTGGCCTACACCAACCGCCAGGCCAGCTACCTCAAACGCTTCACCTTCGGCGGCACGATCCTGAACAAGCTCTACAATCTCACCCCGCCCAAATCCAAGATTCTGTTCTTCGAGCCGGACACGCCGGAGATCCTCTACATCCGCTACAAACCGGCCGCCTACCAGAAGATCAATCAGCAGACCTGCCAGCCGTCGGAAATCGAGGTGAAAGGGGCCAAGACCCGCGGCCGCCAGATCTCGGTGAAGGACGTGTCCTCGATCACCTCCAAGCCCACCCGCGGCTGGGACGAGCAGGCGGCCACCACCAAGCTGCTGTTCGCCTAGGCGGGATACCTCACGCCCGGTCGTCGAGCTTGCGCTTTCAGGGGATGACGCGAAGAGGTCGAAGGAGCGCTTCCGGGCACTCGTCACCTCGTGCGCCACAGCACTCCTTACCTCGTGCGCTACAATCATGGGGGCACTCGTCACCTCGTGCACTACAATCATGGCGGGGCACTCGTCACCTTGTGCGCTGCAGATTGGATGGGCTTCAGCGGTTGCGGGGACGTCCCGCGCTCCGCTTTTCGGACTGCGGCGTCGGACGGTTGCCCGGCCTCTTTGCGATTTGCTTCCGCGGCGGGTTCTGGCTAACTGGGCGGCCAATGGCCGAGTCCAACACAGCTGAAACTCCCGCGGCACCGTCCGATTTCATTCGCGACGTGGTCGCCGCCGATGTCGCCGCCGGAAAATATCCCCGGATCATCACCCGCTTTCCGCCCGA
>JALOTU010000483.1 GCA_025457725.1 Verrucomicrobiota bacterium | reverse complement strand
AATACGCAGGAGTACATGCGATAGCAAGCAGCAGTTATCCACCGCCAAGAGCCGGAACCCCGGGAGGCGAATCGAGGCCGCCGAAATTCGCGACGGGCAGCGGATTGCCAGGAACGCGGTCATCGGAACGAGGGGGCAGCGGGCCTGCGCGCAGATGCGCGGTACGAAATTCTTCCCACATTTTGGGCTTTCGTGATGATCCGAAAAGTGCACGAAACGATTGAAAACAAAGGGGAAGGTGAAAAATGGTGCCGGTGGTCGGACTCGAACCGACACGACTTTTTAGGGTCCCGGGATTTTAAGTCCCGTGCGTCTGCCATTTCGCCACACCGGCGGTGCGTTGAATACCCTCAAGCTAAAGTCCGCCCGCATGGTCGAAAAGACATTAGTTGATCCCGAGCATTCCCCGTGGGGGCGTCCTGGACCCCGGGTTTTAAGACTGGCCAATGCAACGCCTTGCAATACCCTGTCGCACAAGGTTCGCATGGGGCACGGATGCACAGTACCGTCACCTCCCGGTCGGACTCCGGTCGCCGTGATGAGTACCAACAGCAAACCTCGTCCCCGCCTGCTCGCGCTGGCCGGCTGGGTGTTGCTTTGCTTTGCGGCCGCCGCGCCGGGCGGCTTGTTCATGCCCGGTGAATGGTATGCCTCATTGAAGAAGCCGGCATGGAATCCGCCGGGGTGGATATTTGGCCCGGTCTGGTCGATGCTCTACACGATGATGGCCGTGGCGGCGTGGCTGGTGTGGCGCCGCGGTGGCTGGGTCGAACAGCGCAAGCCGTTGCTCCTCTTCCTCGTGCAACTGGCGCTGAACGCACTTTGGACTCCGCTGTTCTTCGGGCTGCACTGGCCGGGTGTGGCGTTCGCGGAAATCATCCTGCTGTGGCTGGCCATCCTATGGACCATCATCGCCTTTTGGCGCGGCCATCGGGTTGCCGCCTGGCTGCTCGTGCCGTATCTGGCCTGGGTGAGTTTCGCCGCCGTTCTGAACGGCGCGTTGTGGAGATTGAACCCCTGAAGCTCAAGCCACATATGACTTCGACTTTAACCCGCTTCACCCAACTGGTAGGCTTGCTTGCGCTGACATCCATGGTCGGCACCATGAAAGCTCACGCGGCAACCAACACGACCCTGTTCGACTTTCAGGCCGTAACCAATGCGCCTGCCTGGATCGTGGTAAACGACGACGTGATGGGTGGCGTGTCCACCAGTCAGTTTCAGGTGCTGACCAACGGTGGCGCCGTTTTCAGCGGTACGGTTCGACTGGAGAACAACGGTGGGTTTGCATCCGTCCGCTCCGCGCCCCTGCGCGGGAACCTCACCGGCCTCACCGCCTTTGTCCTGCGGGTGCGCGGGGATGGTCGCCGCTACAAATTCAGTGTGCGGACCGGCGCGGGTTTCGATACCCCGCTTTACCAATGCGGTTTCATGACAAAACCAGGCGAGTGGGAGGAACATCGGCTGGCGTTCAGCGATTTTGTCCCAACCTTCCGTGGCCGCGTGCTGACGGACGTGCCGCCGCTGAATCCTGCGGAGATCAACCTGGTTGGGTTTCTCATCGCGGACCAACAGGCCGGGCCGTTCCGGCTGGAGGTTGCCTGGATCAACATGACCCGGCCGGTCAGGGTGTCTTTGCTCAAATTCGGTTGACCGAAGCCGAGCTTGGGGCTGGCGAAGGGGTTGACGGGGTCGAGCACGAATGGGGCCTCCACAAACTGGCCGATGACCCCGTGCCTCGCTTGCGTCCAGTTGCCCTCCCTGGGCAGCGCCTTCTTCATTTCGACGGGCTTTACC
The DNA here is from genome assembly GCA_025457725.1 of Verrucomicrobiota bacterium. GTDB lineage: Bacteria > Verrucomicrobiota > Verrucomicrobiia > Limisphaerales > DSYF01 > JALOTU01. The sequence goes on along the minus strand of JALOTU010000483.1, from coordinate 2,220 downwards.
ATCTTCGCCTCCCCGAGGTCTTCTTTAGGCTGCGGATCCGCTGGCGCCGTTTCAGCCGGGCTGGCAAAGAGCGCGCCGGCGCACAGAGTGGATAGAACAAGCAGAACGTTCGCTTTCATAATCGTCTCCTGGTTTGCCGCAACCTCGGACCCCCGCGGCCATCGGTCAAGTGGGCGTGGAATGGGAGATTTGCCTTTCATTGGGCCGTAACCGCAGTATTTTGGTTGCGATTCGGGCTGGCTCCGGTTCAGGCAGTTTGGACCGGCAATATCGCCAGCCCGCTTTGTCCCATGGACCTCAAGCACATACGCAATTTCAGCATCATTGCCCATATCGACCATGGGAAGACGACGTTGTCTGATCGACTCTTGCACAGCACCGGCACGATTGCGGATCGGGACATGGAGGAGCAATTGCTGGATTCCATGGACCTGGAAAAGGAACGCGGCATCACGATCAAAGCCCATCCGGTCACCATGGAGTACAAAGCCCCGGATGGTGAGGTTTACGAGTTGAACCTCATCGACACCCCCGGACACGTGGATTTTTCCTATGAGGTTTCACGCAGCCTGAGCGCGTGCGAGGGGGCGTTGCTGATCATTGATGCCGCGCAGGGGGTTGAGGCGCAGACCGTGGCCAACGTGCATCTGGCCATGAAGCAGAACCTGGAGATCATTCCCGTCATCAACAAGATCGACCTGCCGCATGCCAATGTTTCCCAGGTGCGGCAGCAGCTCGAGGACATCCTGGCCATCCCGGGGGATACGGCCATTGCGGCGAGCGCCAAGGAAGGAATCGGGATTGCGGAGATTCTCGAGGCGGTGGTTGCCCGGATCCCTCCGCCGAGACCCACGGGGGCCGTTTCACTTCAGGCGCTCTGCTTCGATTCCTATTACGACACTTATCGTGGCGTGGTGACGCACATCCGGGTTTTCAACGGCGAAATCAAGGCCGGCATGCAGGTCCGACTCCTGCACAGCGGCAAGAGTTATGAGGTCAAGGAGGTTGGCAGTTTCAACCCCAAGCCGTATGTGCGATCAACGCTGCGCACCGGGGAAACCGGGTATGTGGTCATGAACATCAAATCGCCGGCCGAGGTCAAGATGGGCGACACCATCACGGAATCGCGGAATCCCTCACCGGTCCTGCCCGGATTTCAAGAGATTCACCCGATGGTGTTCAGCGGCATTTATCCCATCAACACCGCCGACTACGAACAGCTCAAGGTCAGCCTGGGCAAATTGCAGTTGAATGATTCCGCGTTTGTGTTTCAGGCGGAAACCTCCGTCGCATTGGGCTTCGGATTCCGGTGCGGCTTCCTGGGGTTGCTGCACCTGGAGATTGTCCAGGAGCGACTCCGGCGGGAGTATGACATGGACATCATCGCCACGTATCCGAGCGTGATCTACCGGGTGTATCTGACCGACGGAACCATGAAGGAGGTGGACAATCCGGCTTTCCTGCCCGAGCCGACCTACATTGACCATATGGAGGAACCGATGGTGAAGGTCTATGTCATCTGCCCGAACACCAATATCGGCGACATGATGGCCCTGGTTTCCGAGAAGCGGGGAACGATTGACCACACCGAAACCCTCGATGCGCACCGGGTCATGCTGACCGGCGTGGTGCCGTTGAGCGAAATCCTGATTGATTTCCATGACCGCATCAAGAGCCTCACCCGGGGCTACGGCTCGATGGATTACGAGTATGCCGACTACCAGCCGGCCGGGATGGTCAAGCTGGACATGCTCGTGAACGGTGAACCCGTTGACGCCTTTTCCTGCATCGTGCATCGGGACAAGGCCGAGGGCAGGGGACGGGCCCTGGCGGCGAAGCTCAAAGAAGTGATCCCCCGCCAACAGTATCAGGTGGCCATCCAGGCCGCCATCGGCGGGAAAGTCGTGGCGCGGGAAACCGTCAGCGCCCTGCGCAAGGATGTCACCGCCAAATGTTATGGCGGCGATATCACCCGCAAACGAAAGCTGTTGGAGAAGCAAAAGGAAGGCAAGAAGCGGATGAAATCCATCGGCCAGGTGAACATTCCGCAGGAGGCTTTCATCGAGGTGCTCAAGGCCTGACCCATGACAATGCTACGCTGGTTTCTATCCAAGACCCTCCGCGAGGCCATCAACCTCAAGCGGCACGTCCGCAAACTGTTCCGCCATCAGCAGGACATCCTGTCCGTGGAGGCGGTGGCGGGGCTTCAGGGTGCGCTGG
>JALOTU010000074.1 GCA_025457725.1 Verrucomicrobiota bacterium | reverse complement strand
CACGCCCTGGCATCCTCGCAGAAGCACGGGCGGGCGCTGGCCGTCATGTATGATCTGTCCGGGTTGTCGGCCAAGGGGGAGGACTGTTCCTCGGTCATCGAGGACTGGAAGGAGCTGGTGGACGAACTCAAGCTCACTTCACAGGGCACGAACCAGACCTATCTGTATCATCGCGGCAAACCGCTGGTGGCCATCTGGGGACTGGGCTTTCCGGACCGCAGCTACGACATCCGCAAGATCGGTGTGGACCGCCTGATTGATTTTCTGAAAAACGACCCGCAGTATGGCGGCTGCAGTGTCATGCTCGGCGTGCCCACCTATTTCCGCGAGTTGCGGACCGATTGCCTGCCCGATCCCTACCTGCATGAGCTCATCGGGAAGGCGGACGTGGTCATGCCCTGGATGGTGCAACGTTTCTCATCATCGCTGCACAACGACAGGGCGCGTTATGGCGAGCAGATCCAGGCGGACATTGCGTGGTGCCGGGAGCGCGGGGTCGATTACGCGCCCTGTGCTTATCCGGGGTTCAGCTGGTATAACCTGAGCCGCCATGAGTTCGGAGGCAAACATCCGCTGGACCAGAACCCCCGCCAGAAGGGGGCGTTCTACTGGGGGCTGCTCACCACGGCGATTGAGTCCGGGGCCGGGATGATCTACGTGGCGATGTTCGATGAGGTGGACGAAGGCACCGCCATCTTCAAGTGCACCAACGAACCGCCCCGGGATCAGCCGCCGGCCCGGTTCCTGACCTACGAGGGTCTGCCCACCGACCATTACCTCTGGCTGACCGGACGGGCCGGGGAGATTCTTCGCGGCGAGCGGCCCATGGACAAGGAGCTCTATTTGGACACGGTTCACACCCGCGTGGCGACACGATGAAGCGGATTCTTCTTGCCCTGGTTGCGATCGGCTGGAGTGCTTCGGGCACCACGGCTTTTGGTCAGGTGGATGATGTCGATCCCACCATTGGCGGAGTCGGCATGCTGCTGCAGCCGACCCGGCCGACCGTCCATCTTCCGAACAGCATGGTGCGCATGTATCCGGTGCGGGCGGATCAATTGGATGACCAGATTCGGTTCTTCCCGCTGACCCTCATCTCGCATCGGCTGGGCGAACTGTTTTCGTTGATGCCCGGTCCGGCCGGGGGCCCGGCGGCCTGGGATCAGGAGGTCACCACACCCTACTATTATTCCACCCGGTTCGACGAGTCGTTCATTCAGACCGAATTCACCCCGACCGAGCGCTGCGGCTTCTTCCGCTTCACTTTTCCCGAGGGTCAGGCGTCGATTCGTCTCGCCAATCTGTTTCCCGGCAATCTGAGCGCGGAAGGCAGCTCAGTCATCACGGGAGAGGAGCGGTTCCATGACATGAAGGCGTATGTCTATGGCGAATTCGACGTGCCCATGGAGTTCAACGCCACGGGCGGTGAAAAGAAGGTGGTGACCGCGCGGGCTGCTGCCGAGAGGGTTGCCTTTCGATACGGCATCTCCTTCATCAGCGTGGATCAGGCAAAGCGCAACCTGGAACGGGAGATTCCCGGCTGGGAGTTCGAAAAGGTCAAGAAGGCAGCCCGGGCACGATGGAACCAGGTCCTGGGTCAGATCCAGGTCAAGGGGGGCACGGAGGCCCAGCGGCGGGTCTTCTATACGTCGCTCTACCGGACCTACGAACGGATGATCAACATTACCGAGGACGGACGTTACTACAGCGCCTTCGATCACCAGGTGCACGCGGATGAGAGACCGTTCTACGTGGACAATTGGATCTGGGACACCTTCCGTGCGTTGGAGCCGCTGCACACGCTGCTCAACCCGGAGATGGAGGCGGACCAGATCCAGTCCTACGTGCGCATGTACCAGCAGTCGGGATGGATGCCGTCCTTTGCCGTGCTCTGGGGTGATTACCCCTGCATGAACGGCAACCATGCGGCAGGATGGATCGCCGATGCCTGGTACAAGGGAGTTCGCAATTTCGATCTGGAGACCGCCTACGAGGGGCTCAGGAAAAACTCCCTGGAGGCCACGCTGCTGCCCTGGCGTAACGGGCCGAAGTGTGCGCTGGATGACTTTTATCATGAAAAGGGGTACTTCCCGTCGCTGCCGCCCGATGTCGAGGAGACGGAACCGCTGGTGCACCCGTTCGAGAACCGGCAATCGGTGGCGGTCACCCTCGGCACCGCCTACGACGACTGGTGCATCGCGCAGCTGGCCCGGACGTTGAACAAGGAGGGCGACTACCGGCTGTTCATGGGGCGGGCGAAGTTCTACACAAACGTGTGGAATCCGGAAAAGGGGTTCATGTGGCCCAAGGATGCTGACGGAAACTGGATCGAACCGTTCGATCCCAAGTTCGGCGGCGGGCAGGGCGGACGCGCCTATTTCGACGAGAACAACGCCTACACCTACAACTGGGATGTGCTGCAGGATTTCGAGGGATTGTTTGAGCTGATGGGGGGGCGCGAGGCGGCGGAGGCGAAGTTGGATCAGCTGTTTCGCGAGGGGCTGGATCGGAGCAAGTATGATTTCTGGTACAAGTTCCCGGACTCGACCGGCCTGGTCGGGCAGTTTGTGATGGGCAACGAGCCCAGCTTCAGCACCCCCTACCTCTACAACCGCACCGGTTCGCCCTGGAAGACGCAGAAACGGCTGCGCACGTTGCTGAACGCCTGGTTCACTGACACCCTGCACGGCATCCCGGGCGACGAGGACGGGGGCGGCATGACCGCCTGGGTGGTGTTCACGATGATGGGTTTTTACCCGGTGACGCCCGGGTTGCCGGTTTACGATCTGGGAAGCCCGATCTTCGACCAAGTCACCATTCATTTGCCCGGCGGCAAGGCGCTCGAGATTGTTGCCCGCAACAATTCTGTCGACAACAAGTACATCCAGGATGTGAAACTCAACGGCGAGTCCATCGACCGGGTCTGGTTCCGGCACGATGAGATTGTCAACGGGGCCACCCTGGTGTTGCAGATGGGAAACACACCTGGAGCCGTGGGGGCAGACCCTGTTCGCGTCTTGCCTGAACTGACGGATGGTGAATGACCATCAACTGCTCCCGATTCCTCCCAACCTGCTTCCTGTTCCATCCATACCCCGCGGAAGCGATGCTGCCGTTGGAAGCACGGCGACTGAGGCAAGCCGCTCGCGGTATTGAAGTGATCTCGCGATCTCGGAAAAACTGTGATCGCTCAGGGAGCGGGGACATTCCTGTCCGCTCGAACAGGGTGGGACAAGCTTTCGCGCGGACAGGAATGTCCGCGCTCCCAACCCCCGCATCAATCCGTCACGGCTTTGAAAAAGCGTTGGACCTGATCCGGAACAATCGTCACCGGTGAGCCGGGCTGGGGTTTCACCACTTGCCAGCCCCCCGACACATTTGTGCTCGTCATCAATGCCCCTTCGTAGGTCAGACTGAGCCCGCCGGGTGTCGGGGCGATTCGGACCGATCCGGCCGGCAGAGAATCCCCGGTCAAATAGGCCAGCGCCTCCTGATAAAGCGCCTTGGCCGCGGGATGCTGTCCGCTCTTGTTGTAACTGACGGCGTCAATCCGCTTCAGGTTTTCCATCCATAACGCGGTCCGGTACTCCTGCATTCCGTTGACTGTCTTCGCTCCGGCAAACGTGGGGTTGGCGGCATCAAACGCGGCAAGGTTCATCAACTGCATCCGCAGGTCGTCGGCACGATTGGTGGTGGCCAACAGGCTGTTGGTGTAGGTGGTGAGCTCCGCGGGATTGGGCAGCCGGTGGAGCATTTCCAGGAAGGCCATTTCCACCGTGGCCGCCGCCTCCGCGGGTGTGTAGGCCACGTACAGGTATCCATCCGGGGTGGGTGTGCGGCCGTTCTTTGTGTTGAACAGCAGGAAGTCCAGGCCGTGTGTCGCACTCGCGGCGCTGAACTCCGGCCCGTAGGTGCAGCCAAACGTATGCAGGGGCGCATAGGCGAAGGCGGATGCCGGATCGGGTTTCAAACTGGGAATATTGAAGTAGCCGCCCTGGCCGGAATGCGTGGCGTGCGACACATTGCCCGTTGCCGTGATGCCAAACCCGTTGGCAACGGCAATTCCGTAACCAAACGCTTTGCCGTCGAGCGTGTTGTTGAAGATGTCAATCCCGTAGGGGTTATTCGTGGTGACGCTCGGCGGTGGGGTCCAGGTTCGCCACCCGACGGGAATGCCGATATCAATCCGCGCACCACGGGCATCGAGATAGTTGCTGCGCACGAGCGACGAAAAGTCGAATTGCACCCGTCCCTGCGCATCGGTTCCGCCAATTCCCCACTCCGGGTAGAACAAGGTGTCCAGCAGGTTGATTCCCCCCAGAGTGCATCGCGAAATCGCTGCCACCACATTGTCCTGCACGATGGAATCGGGCGCGGTGAACAGCACGATGCCCACATCCGTCCCGTCCATCACCACATTGTTGCGGATGGTCGTGTCGCGCGAAGTCAGCCCGATGGCATCCGCCCAGCCCGCCGCCACATTGGGGTTCCGGCCGCTCCCGCGCGCATCCACGCCCGCTCCGAACACAAGGCAATTCTCGATCCGGTTGAAGCGGTGCACATTCCGAAAGACCGCGTCCGCCTCCTGGATCTTGAAGGCGCTCTGGGCCACGCTGTTGAAGGCATAAATCCGGTTGAACCGCTGGTTGGAGGCGTTGCGACCGCCGGCAAAATGAGCCCCGCCATTCGCAAAGCCGGCCGCCACATCGGCGGCTGAAGTCTGGTACCGCCTGCCGTCTCCGATGATCTTTTGGGCCAGCGTCGAGCTGAAATTCTGAAGCTTCAGCAGCGTATGGCTTGTCAGGCTGTCTCGGCCGATGGTGGCAAACTCGTCCAGCGTCTTGGCCTCAAAGGTTTCAAAGACCTGTTGGTGGGCATAGGCGGCGAACGCGCTGGTGGCGGCATCGGTATGAATGTAGACAGCCCCCGGCTGCAGATAGACGTCCTGGCCGCTTTTGCACACCGCTTGATAATTCCCGCCGTCCGCCGCCAGCGGCCCCAGGATACAGTGCGGGTCGAAATACTTGTGCGCCCGAATCGCTGGCAGTCCGCGCAGGCTCCCGAAGCGGCCTAACTGCGAATACGCCTCCGGAAGTCGGCTGAACCCGTTCCCCGTCGAGCGATAAACGTCCACCACGCTCTGATAACCCGATCGCTTGATGCTGATCAGATCCTGCCGGTTGTCCCCGTCGAAGTTGCATAAAAACAGGTCGGCCTCCTCCGGACACGCGCCCTGGCCGGAGATCCAGACCGCCTGACTGAATCCGGTGCCTGTCGAGCGATAAACATCCGCGCTCAAAAGCCCGTTCGTCCGGTAGAGTTTCAGCAAGTCCGCAAGCCCGTCTCCATCAAAATCGCCCGGATACCATGCCTCCTCGCCATAGACGAATGCGGTGCTGCCACTGATCCAATCCAGCTGGGTCGCAAAACCGCTGCCGGTGGAAAGCAGAACATCGGCCTTGGCTGCGCCGGCATCCGATCGCAGCAACGCAAAATCCGTCCGGCCGTCGCCATTGTAGTCGCCGGGAAACCAGCGCTGATCCGGAGCATAGGCATACCCGGCCGGACTCCAATCCGCCTGGTTGAACGCTGTTCCGGAGGCGGTCGCCGAATAGAGGCGACAGGCCACATTGCCGCCGCTGGCGTAGACCCGGACAAGATCTGCCGCCCCATCGCCGTTGCCGTCGATCACGAAGAACCAATCCGTTTCGGCTCGGCTGCTCACGGAGTTCCACCACAGTGAACGGACAAATCCCGAACCTGTGGACAGATAGACATTCAAGGAAAGCGTGGTTCCATTATACGGCATTTCCAGCAGATCCTCCTTCCCGTCCCCGTTGAAATCAGCCTGGAACCAGCGCTGGGCGGCGGAGAAGTCACCCAGCGCGCTCGCCCACGGCAGCAACGCCAGCGAACCGCCCTGCAGATTCGTCGCCACCTCGCAATAGGCCTTGCCATCAGCGCCTCCCCAGAGGCGTGCCAGATCCATTGAACCATTTCCGTCAAAGTCGCCGCTGAACCATCTGTCCGGCGAGGCGTGGTTGGTCACGCTGCCGGTCAACGACACCTTGTGGAACACACTGCCATCCGACAACAGCAGCTCCACGGTGGCCAGGTCCCCCTGGTGCCCGACATGAATCAGATCATCCAACCCGTCCTGGTTGACATCAAAGGATGGCGGCGGAACCGGGGCGGAGGCGGGGTCAACCAGGCTGGCTGTGAATTGGGCCACCTCGAAGCGGGTGAAGCTCGACCGTTTGCTGTTGCCGATCAACCCCACGCCCGTGACGTTGCTGAACGTCATCGCTGAAAACGCCACGTTGCCCAATCCCAGGTTCGCATCGTCCTCGTTGAAGGCGGCAAAGTTGCCGGGGGTGAAAGCCGCCCATTGCAGGCCCGGCGAGGCCCCGGATATCCCTGCCGTTTCGCCGGTCCCCGTGATGTTCAGCCCGGGCAGATTGCAAACGTAATACGTGCCACCGTCCCGGATCACGAACCGCGTCCCGCCCTCTGCGCCGAGATCAAACATCGTCCCGCCGGTAATCGAAAACGAACTGTTGGCGCTGTGGTCAAACCGGTTGGCGCCGGAGGCCAGAAAGTCGGCGACATCCCACAGATAAAGGGCGCGCACTTCCGTGGGGCCGCTGATTCCGTTGACCGCATCGGCTGTAATCAGGTCCGACCCCGCGGCCAGTTTGATATTCGGCGGGAAGCTGGTGAGCCCTCCTGCGGCCGTCACGCTCACGCCTCCGTGGAAGCGCGTGCTCTGCGCGGTGCCATTATACAGCACGCTGCCGGAGCTCCAGTCATAGGCGACCCGGGTGTCGGTATTGGTGCTCAGTGTCCGGGCGGGAAGCACATCGCCTGCAAGGCCGCCCAGCGCCACGTCCACGACGACGGCCGCCTGGGCCCTCGTCAACAACAAGGTGCCGACAAACAATGACAGGCCGGCTTTTAATCCATTCCACATGGGATTGGCTTATTTGCCCGCCCCGAAGCCCTGGGCGAGCAGCCCCTGCAACTGCCGGCAACGATCCGCGTATTCGGGGTTGCTGCTCAGGTTGTAATACTCCCCCGGGTCCTTGTCGTGGTCGTACAGTTCGACGCCCAACTTGCCGTTGGGTCCCCACTCGGTGTAACGCCAGCGCTCGGTGCGCACGCTGCGGCCCATGTTCTTGCCCCGGGTCACCTGTGTGTACGCGGCGGCCTTTCCGGGCAGGCTCGGGTTGTCCAGAACGGGGCGCAGGCTTTCCCCGGAAAGTCGGTGCGGCGCCTGCAGACCGGCATAGTCAACGAGGGTGGGATACAGATCCACAAATTCCATGATGGCTTTCGTCCCCGCTCCCATGCCCCTGGCCCCCGGCGACCAGATCATCATCGGCGCCCGGGCGCAGAGCTCAAACACCGTCACCTTGTTCCACCAGTCATGTTCGCCGAGGTGGTAGCCATGGTCCCCCATGATGATGACGATGGTGTTATCCCACAACGACAGGCGATCCAGGACGTCGAACACCTTGCCGATTTGGGCGTCGGCAAAGCTCACGCAAGCCTGGTAGGCGCGCTTGAACTCCTTGCGCTCCTTGTCGGTGAAGCCGGCAAAATCGGTGTGATTGGGTATCGCCAGCGGGATCATCGGACTGCGGTCCTCCGGCTCAACCGCCAGCTTGGTTTCACCTTCCGGATAGCGATCAAAATACTTCCTGGGAGCCACGAAGGGATCGTGGGGTTTGTGGATGCCCAGACCGATGAAGAACGGCGTGCCGTTGTTGGTCTCGATGATCCGAACCGCCGCTTCGGCCGCCAGGCCATCGGCTTGATCAAGATCATCCCCTTCGGCGGCCAGCCACTGGCACCACGAAAGCCTCCCCTGAGTCAGGTTGCGGCCCTCGCCCTGGCGCCCCAGCTTCGTCGCATCCTTGCCGCCGTCATAGAAGTAGTCCCAGGATTGCGGATCTTCGAAAAGCACCGCCCGGCCCGGCTGATCCACGCTCCGGTGGAAGATCTTGCCCAGCCCGGCGGTGTAATAGCCGTTTTGGCGAAAGAGCTGTGGCAAGGCGACCAGGTCAGGGTTCAGCCGGCGGAAGGGGACATCGTTCGACAGAATCCCTGTCTCCTCGGGGCGCAGACCGGACAGGAAGGAGGCGCGGCTGGGGTTGCACACCGGATACTGCGCGTAGGCATTATGGAACAGCACACCCTTGCGGGCCAGCCGGTCAATGTTCGGGGACAGCACCTCCCCGACGCCGTAGCACCCCAGCTCCGTGCGCAGATCATCCACGACGATCAGGAGGACGTTCGGCTTGCCCGCGGTCACCGGCGTTTCCGCCTGGGCTGGCCCGACGACGAAGCCCAATGCCAGCA
>JALOTU010000073.1 GCA_025457725.1 Verrucomicrobiota bacterium | reverse complement strand
CGCCGACGGCTGTCTGCCGGCGTCCACACCCCTGCAACTCCTGCCGGGGGTCGCCGCGTATGTGGGGGCGGACATCATGGCGGGAGTGTATGCCACCGGGATGATCTTCGATCCGCGCCCGAGCCTGTTGGTGGACATCGGTACCAACGGCGAGGTGGTGTTGCAGAACCGGGGCCGCCTCACGGCATGCGCCACAGCGGCGGGCCCTGCGTTCGAGGGATGCGGTCTGCGCAGCGGCACGCGGGCGCGGGAGGGTGCGGTGAGCGGGTTGCGAATGGGACTGGAACCGTTTTCGGTGGTCGCCGAGATCATTGGAGGAGGGCCCGTCGCGCAGGCCACCGGAATTTGCGGTTCCGGTTACATCGATTTTCTCGCGCAAGGCCGCCGCAGCGGTTTGCTTCGCGAAACCGGGCGGTTCGATTTGGAGGCCTGGAAAGGTGTCCCGGCCAGCCATCGTCTGCGTGAGGAGGAGGCCTTGGCATTGCGGATTGCGGACGCGGACGGACAGGGCGAAACCCGCGTCAGCGAGGTCGATGTGGCGCTGTTGCTCCAGGCGAAGGCGGCCATTGGCGCGGGGATTGAAATTCTGCTTGAACAATCAGGCCTTCGCGCTGCCGAGCTGGGCCGTGTCTATCTGGCCGGTGGATTCGGAATGCACTTGAACATCCGGCACGCCATCGAGATCGGCCTCCTTCCCGGCTTCCAGGCGGAGCAGGTGCAGGTGGTGGGGAACACCTCGCTGGCCGGGGCCGTGCTGGGGTTGCTCGACAGGAACACGGTGGACGAGATGGAGTCGTTGCGGTCCCGGGTGGAAGTGCTGGAATTAAACCTGCAGGAGGGGTTTGAGGATCGGTATGTGGATCAGCTGTCCCTGCCATGAACGATTTTCCCAGCATCCCACTGCTCGAGCACCGGCCCTACGACCGGATCCGGGAGCTCTATCTGTACAATGAGCCGGCGCTCATGGCGGCGATCCAGCGGGGCGATCGCGGGGAGGCGCGACGTCTCATCAACCTGGTGCTGGTTCACATCTACAGCGCCGGACAGGAACGCAGCGATCTGCTCAAGGGATTGCTGCTCGAACTCGTGGTGATGATGTCCCGTGCCGCCATCGAAGCCGGAGCGCCGCAAACAGAAGTGCTCGGGATGAACTTTGGCTTCGTGAGCGAGTTGGCCGGCCTGGAGGACGATGAACAGCTTTGCGAGTGGCTCAAGCGCAGCCTGGAACGATTGTTTTTGAAGATTCAAGCACAGGAGGATTTCACCCCGCCGCTGTTGCTGACCCGGGCCCTGGAGTTTATGCGCGAAAACATCGGGCGGGACCTGACCCGCGATGCTGTCGCCAGGCACGCGGGCATTTCGCCCAGCCACTTCTCCCGGTTGATGAAGGAACGCACCGGCCGGTCCTTCACCGAGTTGCTGCGGCAGATCCGGGTGGACCTGGCCTGCCAGCTTCTCTGCAAGACCGACCGTTCCCTGGTGGAGATCGCGCAGGCCTGCAGCTTCTGCGATCAAAGCCATTTCACCCGCGTGTTCCAAGGGGCCAAAGGGATGACTCCGCGACAGTATCGTGCCCGAATGGGCCTGGACAAACCGGCCCGGCTTGAGGGCGTCTTGCCGAAGGGAACGTCCAGCTAAGCCGGAACGATTGAATAGCAACCGCGGATGGACACGGATTCTGCAAGCAACGGACGCGTTTCCATCTCCCCTGGCTGGCGCACCGTCTGGTTGCCATGGATGCTGTGAAGAGGATGTTGCCGTGTTTGCGACTCAGCCTGCCCGGCAAAGCACCGGGCCAGTCCCAGCCCGCTGCCACCACCCGTGATGAGCGCGGTTTTACCTGCAAGCGAGAACAATCTCAACATGGATGATTCACTCACGGTCTTGGTTTCGTGTGTCTGTGTCCCGGGGATGGGCGTTGGGTCGGCCGCCCCTCAAGCCCGGCAGCCCGCCGTGAGGGAGGGCGCGTTCTGGTGTTTGTAAGGAATAAAGTATTCACGATGACCCAATGCCTCGGGTTTGGAGCGCCGGCCACCGGCCACTTGCAGGAGCAGCTCCAAAAGATCCGCAGCGGCTTCGTCCAGCGTCCGCGCCCCGCTCAAAACGACGCCTGCGTCAAAATCCATGTCCTCGATCATGTTGACGTAGGTCTGCGAATTGCCGGTGACCTTGATCAGCGGCGACACCGGGCTGCCAATCACCGACCCGCGTCCGGTGACAAAGAGCACCAGGTGGCAGCCGACGGAAATCAAATCCATGATGCCTTCGCTGTCATTCGGGTTCGTATAACCGAATTGCATGAAGTGTGGGTCGGGCACGGAGTCCAGCAGCCACAACCCTGGATGCGGCACGCGTTCGGAGACTTTGAGCACGCCTTGAATCGGACGGGCGCCGGACTTGGCGAACGCCCCAAGGCTCTTCTCCTCGATCGTGGTCAATCCCCCCGCAAAGTTTCCGGGTGAGGCCGACCATTGCCGCACGTCCTGGCAGTATCGCATCGCCTTGTCGTAGGTGGCCGCCAGCGAGGCGCGTACCGCCTCATCGACGGCCCTGCTCATCAGGAGATCCTTCAGCCCAATCATCTCGACAGTCTCCTCAAACACCGCGGATCCGCCCGCGTCCACGAGCCGGTCAAACAACCGACCCACAACCGGGTTGCCGGCCAGCCCGGAGGTGCCGTCGCTCCCGCCACATTCACAGCCGACGACGAGGTCCGCGGAAGTCATCGGCACCCGTTCCACTCGCGACAGCGCATCGCGCAGACCGGAGACGATCGCCTTGCCCTTTTCGATGCTGCGCGTCGTGCCCTGGTTGTCCTGAATGAAGAAGTGTTCCGCCGGGCGCCCCGACTCCCGGACCGCCTCGGCGATCTTGCCCGGCTGGGTGTACTCGCATCCCAATCCAACCGAGAGAACCGCTCCCACATTGGGATGCCGTGCCAGCGCCAGCATCAAGCGGATGGCGTAAGGGTTGTCGTAGCAGCCGGGAAAACCAATCACATGCACGTCCGGCTCGTCTTCCCCGATCCTGTGCGCCACAAAGCTGGCGCACTCGACGGTGTAAATCACCAGCACCAGATTGCGCACACCCTTGCGTCCGTCGGCGCGCTTGAACCCCTGCCAGGAATTTGGGGCGGGGGTCGCTTCAGACATACACGCCTCCCTCGGTGGGAGCACCGGTGCTCGCATCCAGCGTGTTGGAGCGTTCGTCAAGCCGGCTCTTCATGTTGTGCAGATGCACCCAGTCCCCGACCCGGATGGATTTCGTGGCCTCGCCGATCACACTGCCAAATTTCCTCACGGGATCTCCCGGCTCCATGGCGAGGACCGCGATCTTGTGCCCGGTCTGAGTCGGCCCGGTCGCCAGGATCGGTCCCGGGGCCGATTCGCCCAACAGCTGCACCGGCCCCGCCGGCAGGGGATCCAGCGCGGTGGCCACGTTGTCGTCCGGGTGAATCTGGAAGCATCGGGGGACCATGACAATCGGTTCACAGGACGCCGTCCTTCTTGAACGCGTCGGTGATGCTCATGCCCGGTTCCATCCTCGCGCCCCCAATCCATGTGCTGCGGCAGGGAACGAATCCGATGCGCCCCGCCACGGGGATGTATTCCCGCGCCATGGCTTCCACCACCGTCAGGCTCATGCCGGAGCAAGCGGCATCCGCGCCCATGTTCATCAGTTCAAATCCGGCGGCGATCGCCTGGCCCGGGCTGGCAATATGGGGCAGGTCCCCCGGCATGAACAGGGTGGTTTCCAAGCCGACTTCCGCGCAGGGCCCCGCCTCATCAAGGTCGCTGATCCGGATCTCGACCAGCTGGCCTGACGGATGTCATGTAATGTCAGTTTCGGCATGCAGTGTTCATGTTGAGTCTATCCCATCCGACCTGCCTCGCTTCCGCTGAGATGGACCCCTGCCACCAAGGGCGGCTCCTCAAGAGGGTCGGGAGGCGGCATGGTATCAGACCGGGTCCAAAAGTCACGCAGACATGGGGGGCGACCCTTCCGTCGTCGGTCTCTGAGCTTGCGGGAAGCTTGCGGGAAGGCTTGTAGGTGCCGTTGAATCGGAGTATGCTGCGGTGTTTCCTGGAAATGCCCATGGCAGAAGAACATCAGAGTCGGCTTCAGGCGCAGCGCTTTGAGCTGAAATACATTATCGAGGAGCAAGCCGCCCTGGGCATTCGGGATTATCTTCGCTGCTATCTGGAGTTGGATGAGTACGGTGCCACCCTTCCCAATTTGTCCTACCCGGTCCACAGCCTTTATCTCGACTCTCCGAACCTGAAACTTTACCAGGACACCATCAACGGAGACAAAAACCGCTTCAAACTGCGGTTGCGGTTCTACGAGAACCGGCCTAGCGCCCCGGTTTACTGTGAGATCAAGCGGCGGATGAACAACACCATCTCCAAGGAACGGGCCGCCCTGGTCCGCGACGGGGTTCAGGATGTGCTGGCGGGCTACCTGCCCGAGCCGGGGCGATTGGTTAACCCAAACCCCAAGCAAATGGTCGCCATCCAGCACTTCTGCCAGCTGATCAGCGATTTGAGGGCCCGGCCCAGAACCCACGTCGCCTACTTGCGCGAGGCGTGGATGAGCCGGCACGACAATTCTGTCCGGGTCACCCTCGATCGTGCGGTGCGCACGGAAACGAGCCCCGGCACAACCTTGCGGACCAAAATGACCAGCCCCGTGCTGGTCTTTGGCGACAAGGTGGTGCTGGAACTCAAGTTCACCGGACGATTTCCGGACTGGTTCAAGGAATTGGTGCGGATTTTCGGGTTGGTCCAGTGTGGTGCAGCCAAGTATGCCGATGGGGTCACGCGCATGGGCACGCAGGCGGTGGCCCACGCGTTCGCCCTGGACGGCTATTATTCCAGCGCACAAGCACGACTTGATCGTATTGACCATGGGCCCTCATTCAGGCAGGCTGTCGCAATAAGCAAAGATCCTCAGATGTGACCGGTTCATGAGCCCTTCTGACTTTTTTAACAGCGACTACTCGCTCGTTCCGATGAACGTGCCGGCGGTCTTGCTGGGATTGCTGCTGGCTTTCTTGGGCGGACACACCATCGCCTGGGTGTACATGTACACTCACAGCGGGCTCTCCTATTCCCGCTCGTTCGTGAGCTCGTTGCTTGTGATCCCCGTCGTGGTGTCGCTGGTCATGATGGTGTTGTCCAACAATCTGGTCACGGCCTTCGGCCTGATGGCGGTTTTCGCGATCGTTCGATTCCGCAACATCCTGCGCGATACACTCGACACGGCCTATGTGCTGTGTGTCATCGTGATCGGCATGGCGTGCGGCACCATGAAATTCGCCACCGCGGTCATGGGCTGTGTCCTGCTCTCGCTGATCATGCTCTACCTGTGGTTCAGCTCCTTCGGCACCCGGCACCGCTATGACATCATCATCAACCTGCACTGGGGACGCCCCCTGGCTGAACAACGGGCGCTGCATGCTCTGCTGGACCGCCACAGCATGAAAGCCGTCTGCGCCAGCCAGCGGTCCCATGACGGATACGAAGGCGTGGATCTGTCCTATCGCCTGCTCCTGCGTGATCCGGGTCGGATGGAAGAATTGCTCGGCGAACTGCGCGCGCTCCCCGGCGTCTCGCGGGTGACCGGCTTGAAGGCGGATGAGCAATCGGAGATCTGAATCATGAGCGACCCGTTGCCTCCCATCCCGCGCCCGACCGTCCACCGCATGAAGGACCTCCGCCATCGGCATGTCCCGGTGATCGTGTATCTGCTGTCCGTGGTTGTGGCGGTGTTTCTGTGGAACACCCACTGGATGCCCACCAGTTTTAGCGGCGAAGTGCAGGCTTCGACCGCCGAAGTCGCCAGCTCGCTGGACGGGGTGGTGATGGATCTGGCGGTCGAGCGCTTTGACCGGGTCACGCGGGGACAGGAACTGGGGCGCATCACCGTTTCACCCGAGTCCACCGCCGCCAATCTTGCCTCCATCAGTGCGGAACTCCAGGTCATGCGGGCGCGGATGGAGCAGGATCAGGAGCGCAATCGCCAGGGTTATCAGCGTTTGCGTCTCGACCTGATGGATCAGCAGGTGGAGCTCTCCGTGGCCCAGTCGAGTCTGCGCTTCGCCGATAGCGAGCTCCAGCGCATGCAGATCCTGCGGGAAAAGGGCATCGAATCCCAGGCCCAATACGAGCAGGCCCTCTTGCATCGCGATGCGCTGGCCGAGGAGGTCCGCAAACGCGGGGAACTTGAGGATCAATTGAGGCAGTCCCTGGCGGGTCTGGATCCGGCATCGGAGGGCGGACCAGAAGCCATGGTGTTGGACTCGATTGAAAAAGCAATCCAAGCCTCACAGGAAAACCTCCAACGCTCCAGCGAAACGATCTTGCGCGCGCCAATCGATGGCGTGGTCACCCGGGTTTACCGCCGCAACGGGGAGAACATCAGGGCGGGGGAACCGTTGGTCGGAATCAGTGGCGACCAGTGCGAAGGCATTGTGGGTTACATCCGTCAACCCGTGTCCTTCCTGCCCCAGGTGGGAGATGTCGTCGTGGTCCGAAGCCGGCGTGGCTATGAACGCAAGGCGGCAGATGCGCGCATCGTCAAGGTGGGTGGGAGGTTGGAGTATTTTGCCCAAACCCTCCGGGTTAGGGGATTCGACAGTTCCCAGGAACGCGGGCTCCCCGTGCTGATCACCGTCCCCGGCGAACTGGCGCTCTATCCCGGCGAGATCGTCGATCTTTCGCTGAAGAACTAAGCCGCTTCAGCAGCGCCTCCGGGAAAATCACCACGGACTCCTCCTCCTCCTCAAACGTCCTCGCAACCAAATCCGGCCTGCAAAACTTTGTCGTATATACGACAAAGTTTTGCAGACCGTCATGCGGGTTTGAATGTTCGCAATTGCCGGCGGGCTTCCCGGAGCACCTCGACGCGGCGGCGCCAGGCCTTTTGCCCCAGGTAGTTGGAAGGCAGAATTCGACCCGGTAGAAGTGGATCGTTCACGATCGAGTCCAACCATGCGGTGCGTTCTGCCGTCGCCCAACGCAAAAGGGCATTCCTCGCCGCATCGGTCCGCAGCGCCTCCCCTGGTCGCTCCTCGATGATTTTCAGATGGCGGGCATAGCGGGCGTTGATGCTTTTGAAGTCCCACGCGCCTGCGACGATTTCCAGATCCGATTCCCCGGCGCATGGGCATGCCTCCAGCAGGAGGAGCGACTCCACATTGATCTCCGAGCTGCCAAGGAGCGATCGCTCTTCCGTTAGCGGATCGGGAGTAATCCACACGCTGTTTTGCAGGTAGCCGAAGGCCTTGCTGCGCAGGTAGCGGCGCAGCCGTTCCCGCTGGGTGTTCTGGCATGTTGGCACGTCGAAGATCACCAGTCGCCACTTCCCGTCCCAGTGGCGGGCCCATCGTTCCTCCGGGTCCCGCCCCCCGAGGACATGGAGCCGTCCTTCTGCCGTCAAGCGATAGAGCCTGTCATCCGGAGAATGAGTGTCTCGTTGAAGGAGATGCTGCCGTTCCAGCGTGGCCACTTGGCGATGGAGGCCGTTGCGGTAGGCCCAGCTTTCGTAGGAATCGGTGAGATTGCGAAAGGTGGGTCGCGCCAGCATGTCTGCAGACCAGAGCAACAGGTTAAGGAACTCTTCGGTTTTGGGTTTCATGCCTGGATTCTAAAAGCACGAAGCCAAAGATGCATGCAAAACTTTGTCGCATATACGACAAAGTTTTGCATGCATTTTTGGCTGGATGGAGGAATCTGGCGGGCCTTTGAGCCAGTTGCTGATGAAGCGCGCCTGGGGCGCGACGGGAGTGTAGGACGCCTGAAGGGGAGTGTGGGGGGCGCGCTTGAAAGAAGGCGTCTGCGGAGGCTTATCCAATGGCTTCGCGCATGGCGGCGAAGAGGCTTTTGCCGGTTTCCGCGCTCACCGGATTAGCTTCCCGTTCCGAGGCGTGCTCCACCAATTCCTCGGGGATTTCCTTGAGGAACGGGGAGGGGTGGCAGGGCATCAATTGACCGTATTTCTTTCGACCGCGGCAATGGGTAAGGGAGAGTCGCTCCTGAGCCCGGGTGACGGCCACATAGAACAGGCGGCGTTCTTCGTCCAGAGTGCCTTCCAGTTTTGAGCGCGAATGGGGCAGCAATCCGTCCTCCATCCCGACGACGTACACGTGCGGGAACTCCAGACCCTTGCAACTGTGCATGGTAATCAGGGTGACCTGATCGCTTGGAGCGTCGGCTTCCTCCTGGCGTTCGGCGTCGAGCGTGACATTCTCCAGGAACCGCTGGAGGCGGTCGTGGGGCAGGGTGCCGACGGCATTGGGACCATCCATGCTGGCGACGATCTCCTTGAGGTTCATCGCGCGGTTCTCGGCGTTTTCCGGGTCCTTCTCGACCCGGCGCAGTTCGTCAAAGTAGCCGGTTTGGGTCAGAAACCGTTCCGTCCACATCTGCAAGGCGGCGGGTTCCCGGGCCTGGCCTGGTTCGTTTAGCGAGATGCGGGTATCGTTCACGAACTTCACAAACTCGGCCACGGCCTGTTGCGCGCGCG
>JALOTU010000072.1 GCA_025457725.1 Verrucomicrobiota bacterium | reverse complement strand
CCAGCTTCCCGCCCGGCAGGCGCCTGACGATATTCAGGCAGTGCTCGGGTCCCTCAACCTGATCCTCATCTTCTGGGTGTTCTGGGGCCTGTTGTTCTGGAGGTTTGCCCGCGCCGATGCTCCCGCCGGAATGTTCCAACGCTGCCTGAACTGGCTGCTGCGCGGCAGCATTCTCGAACTCCTGATTGCCGTCCCCAGCCATATCATCGTGCGCCGACGGGGCGATTGTTGCGCCCCCGGCGCGACCTTCCTGGGCATCGTGACCGGCGTCGCGGTAATGCTGCTCTGCTTCGGACCCGGAGTGTTCTAGCTCTTTGCCCAACGGTGTCGCCGGCTGGAAGCCAGACCCGTTGCTTCCCCCATGCCGGCGTCCATTGACGCTGACCCTCCCGAAAGTTAACCTCCTTGACGTGAGCCATCCCACTCTCGCTGAACCACCGGGGACCCGCATTCCATCGCTTCGAGCGCCCATGACTGCGGACCGCGCCGCCGCGTTGACGCGGGAGATCACCGCGCTCAAACAAGAGCGCAACGCCGTCATTCTGGCCCATAATTACCAGGTGCCCGAGATTCAGGATGTCGCGGATTACGTGGGGGATTCGCTCGGACTGGCGCGTCAGGCCGCAACCACGAACGCTGAGGTGATTGCCTTTTGCGGAGTTCATTTCATGGCGGAAACCGCCAAGATCCTGAACCCGGGCAAGATTGTGGTGCTGCCGGACAAGGACGCCGGCTGTTCGCTGGAGGAAAGCTGTCCGGCCGACCAGCTGGCCGCGCTCCAGAAGACCAATCCCAACTTTTACACCATCGCCTACATCAATTGCAGCGCCGCGGTGAAGGCGTTGAGCGATTGCATCTGCACCAGCGGCAATGCGGATCGCATCGTGCGCGCCGCCCCCAAGGACCGGGATTTGTTGTTCGTCCCGGACGAGAATCTGGGGCAGTGGGTGATGGAAACGACGGGCCGGCCGATGAAGTTGTGGAGGGGGGACTGTTATGTGCATGTGGAGTTTCGGAAGGAAGGGCTCCAGCAGGTTCGCGCGGCCCACCCGCACACGCCGATCATCGCCCACCCGGAATGCCTCAAGGAAGTTCGCGACCTGGCGGATGTCGTGTGTTCCACCGAGAAGATGATCGATTTCTGCCGGAAGAGCGCGTCGAAGCAGTTCGTGGTGGTCACGGAGTCCGGCATCATCCACCGGCTGCGCAAGGAATGTCCCGGCAAGGAATTCCTGCCCGCGCCCGTGTTCGACGTCATGCGCATGCCGACGGACAACTGTCGTTGCAGCGAGTGCAAATACATGAAGATGAACACGCTGGAAAAGGTGCGGGATTGCCTGAAGAACCTGTCACCGCGAATTGAACTGCCCGCGGACATCCTCGATCGTGCCCGCCGCCCAATCGAGCGGATGCTCGAGATCTCCGCGCAGCCGATCGAGAACGCGGGCTGAGCGCGCCGCGCACTGATTCCGGTTCTGATTCCCACGCTGGAACACCGGCCGCAGGACGGGTGCCGAACCCGGGGTCACTCCACCTTCACCTGCTTCACCCCTCCGATCAGCAGTCGCAGACTGTTCATCACCACCACCACCGTGCTGCCTTCGTGGCCCACGACACCGATGGTCAAGGGGATGAGGCCGATCAGCGCCAGCGCCACCAGCACGACCACGGTGCCCAGCGAGATGAACAGGTTCTGCTTGATGATGCGACGGGCGCGTTGGCTCAAGCGGAAGGCCGAGAGGAAGTTCTCCAGGCGGTCGTGCATCAGCACCACGTCCGCCTGCTCGAGCGCGGCGTCCGAACCCCTCGCGCCCATGGCCACGCCGATGTGCGCGGCGGCCAGGCTGGGCGCGTCATTGACTCCGTCGCCCACCATGGCCACCCGTCCGCCGTTTTCGCTCAGTGAGCGGACGGCCGCCACCTTCTGATCGGGCTTCAGTTCCGCCCGCACATCGTCCACATGCAATTGTTGCCGGAGATGTTCCCCGGCGGCGGCTCGATCTCCGGTCAGCACCACGGACCGCAGCCCTTCCCGCCTCAATTCCTCCACGACCACCCGGGCCTGGGGCCGGATGTCGTCGCGCAACAGCACGCGACCGGCGAGTCCATCGCGCACCAGCCAAACCTCGGCGAAGCCGGCGTCCGGGGGCGGCACGCCCTCCGGCAGCCCGCCGCCCTCGGCGATCCAGTCCCGTCCGCCCAGCCGGAGGGTCTGGCCGTTGAGTGTGGCCTCCAATCCGAAGCCGGTCACCGATTCAAACCGATCAAACTCAACCGCTGCCAATCCGAGGCGTTTGCCGTGCACGGTGATGGCGCGGGCCAGCGGATGGGTGGAGAGGCGTTCAAGCGAGAACGCCAGCACATTGACCTCCTCCTCCCGTCCCGGGGGAAAACTCTCCACCCCTTCCACGCTCAGTTCGCCGGTGGTGAGGGTGCCGGTTTTGTCGAGCGCCACCGTGTTGACCTCGGCCAGATTCTCCACCGCCGCGCCGCCGCGGAACAGGATGCCATGCCGTGCGCCCCAGGCGATGGCCGCCAGCACCGCGGAGGGGATGGACAGCACCAGGGCGCAGGGCGAGGCGACGACCAACAGGGTCATGGTGCGATAAAACGCGCTCTTCGCGCCGCCGGCGTTTTCGAACGGGGCGAGGCCGAATCCGAGCCACCAGACGAAGAACATCGCCAGCGACATGCCCAGCGCGAAGTAGGTGTAGTAGGTGCTGACCCGGTCGGTGAACCGTTGGGTGGGCGCCTTGTTCTGTTGCGCTTCCTGGATCAGATGAATGATCTTCTGCAGGGCGCTTTCTGAAGCGGGCCGCAGCACGGTCATCTCCACCACACCCCACTGGTTCAGCGTCCCAGCCAGCACGCCATCCCCGACGGCCTTGGGCACCGGCGTGGCCTCGCCGGTCAGGTTGGATTCATCCGCCGAGGTTTGGCCCTTGACGATTTCCCCATCCACCGGGAATTGCGATCCGGGTTTGACCCGCAACCGCATGCCCGCCTCCAGCCGGTCCACGGCGATCTCCCGTTCGGTGCCGTCCGCCTCCAGCAACTGGGCGACCTTGGGGGCATCGTGAAAGAGCGAGTGAATCTCCTTCTGGGTTCGTCCCAGTGCGTAATGCTCCAGGGCGCCGGACAGCGAAAAGAGGAACAACAGCGTGGCTCCCTCGCCCCAGGCGCCAATGCTGGCGCTGCCCACCGCGACCGCGAGCATGAGGAAATGGACGTCAATGGCGCGCTGGCGCAGCCGTTCCCACACCTCGTGCGCGGCGAACCAGCTGCCCGCCAGATAGGCCAGAAGATACAACGGCACCGTCCAGGGACCGACCTCCAGGAGGCGCGCGGCCAGGGCCAGTCCGCCGCACAATCCCGCCGCCAAAAGCTGGGGTTTCCATTCATCCTCCTCGTGCGTGTGCTCGAGAAACTCGACGTCGCGCTGCACCACGCGCGGCCAGGGAATGTCGCGCCAGCGCCAGAATCGCGGCGCCGTGGGGCAGGTGAGACGGGCGATGGTGACCCGGTCGCCGTCGTGCCGGATGGATACCCGTCCGCGCTCCGGGTCCGCCAGCGGCCGGCCGCAGCTGCCGCAATCGCCCATCCCGGCGAGCAGTTCGCACGAGTCGGACTCGGGCGCCGCGCACTCGTGCTTCAACTGGTCGGAAACGCGCGTGATGATCTGGCTGACGTCCACCCGGCCGAGCGTGGCCACGGAGACCGTATGCCGGCTGCGATCGAAGGTGACGGCTTCCAGCGCGGGTTCCTCGGCCAGCGCCTGCACCACGGAGCGTGCAATACAACACTCCCCCCCCTCGGGAGCGGCGGGATTCGGTTGTGTTGCGTGAGAATGACTCATGACACTGGAATCCTCCTCCCGTCCGGGCATGGCGTCGAGCGTGTTTTGCGACTCGCGCGGCGCCGTTCAGGACTCGTGTTCACGAGCGCGCACTGTCAGCACCGGGCAGGGGGCGTGACGCACCACGCGCTCAGCGGTGCTGCCCAGCAACACGTGCTTCAGGCCGGTGTACCCGTGCGTGCCGAGGATGATCAGGTCCGCGGCGCATTCCCGGGCCGCATCGGCGATTTCCGCGAAGGGGCGGCCCAGTCGTGTCATGGTTTTCACCTGGATGCCGGAGTCCGCCAGCCGTTTGGCCTGATCATCCAACCGCGCCCTGGCCGCCTCGGCCAGACTGGCCTGAACGCCATCCTGGACGGTGGGGAGGTTCAGGTAATTCTCGGGATAGACCACCGATTCAATGACATGCAGGAGGATCACCTGTGCCTGAAACCGGGTGGCAAAGGCCATGGCATGATCGAGGGCGTGTTCCGAGCAGGCCGAGAAATCCACCGGCGCCAGAATGGTCTGCAATCGGAGGCCCGCCGCAACCCCGCTCTTCGCCGGTTCGTCTTTGGAGTGCCCGCCCTGCTTGTCCGTGATGATGTCTGGGGATGTCTTGTTTTCGGTTTTCATAAGCTGGCCGCGTTTTGTGTCTCTCCCAATCTGGTCCGCGTGGACCACTCGCGCAAGCACGCGCAGTTCAGCCTGGGTGTGATTTTAAGTGTGTGGGGTAGGGTCGGCCCGCGCGCCGGCCCCGCGCCGTGACAGGCGCGGAACGAATGACGGTGAGGGCGCGATGTCCGGACTTCGTTCCGACCGCTGGACGTGGTCGGGGCCGGCGCAGCGCGCCCAGCCCCACCCCGGTTGGCAGTGGATTAAGCAACTGTTTGCGGGACCGGGATCACGGTCGCCCTGCGGTGCGCCAGCCAGGAGGGATGGAAGCGACTCCGCTGTTTGCTGTGCGCGTGAAACCTCGAGGCACCCCTCCATGCTGGTGGCGGAGGGGAAGGCAATCACGGCCTTGTCGCGCTGTGTGTTTGTTTGTTGAACAGAATCGGCCAGGGCGCCTGGAGGGGGTCCTTTCGGGCGGTAATCCCCACGTTGCAGGGCGGGTCAAACTTCAGCATCCGTTCCTTTCCAGCAACGATTTTTCTGGTCGGGTTCTGCGTGGATGGCTATTCTGCGTGGGCTTCGGGAAAGGACACGGACGCCCCGGGATGGATCCATCGGCAATGACCGCGTACCGGTGTTGGTTCTTCTCCCGGTTAATATCAGGTCGTGGCCCGCCTGCTTCCATTGAATCGAAATCAAACCAAGAATATGAGCGAGACCAAGACACTCGGAAACGGCAAGACCACCAACGTCAGACTGCAGGCGTGGGTCAGCGAAATGGCCGAACTTTGCCAGCCCGCCAACGTGTGGTGGACGGATGGTTCGGACGCGGAGAACCAGCAATTGTGCGACGTCCTCGTCAAGGCGGGCACCTTCACCAAGCTGGACCCGAAAAAGCGCCCCGGCAGTTACCTGGCGCGTTCGCATCCCAGCGATGTGGCCCGGGTGGAGGATCGCACCTTCATCTGCTCCAGGACCAGGGAGGAAGCCGGTGCGGCCAACAACTGGGCGGACCCGGCGGAGATGAAGGCGAAGATGATGGAGCGCTTCCAGGGCTGCATGAAGGGCCGCACGATGTACGTCATTCCCTTCGCCATGGGGCCGTTGGACTCGCCCATCTGCAAGATCGGCATTGAGATCACCGATTCCGCCTACGTGGTCACCAACATGCGCATCATGACCAACATGGGCCAGGCCGTGCTCGACAAGCTGGGTGCCGATGGAAAGTACATCCCCTGCATGCACTCGGTGGGCGCGCCGTTGAAACCCGGTCAGAAGGATGTGCCGTGGCCCTGCGAGCCCGAGCCGAGGAACAAATACATCGTGCATTTCCCGGAGGAACCCTCCATCTGGTCCTACGGTTCCGGTTACGGCGGCAACGCGCTGCTGGGCAAGAAGTGTCTCGCCCTGCGCATCGCCTCCACCGTGGCCCGTCGGGAAGGCTGGATGGCGGAGCACATGCTCATCCTCTGTCTCACCTCGCCGGCCGGAAAGAAACACTACGTGGCCGCCGCCTTCCCCAGCGCCTGCGGAAAGACCAACCTGGCCATGATGCAACCCTCGCTGCCCGGTTGGAAGGTGACCACCCTGGGCGATGACATCGCCTGGATCCGCGTGGGCGAGGATGGCCGTCTCTATGCCATGAACCCCGAGACCGGTTTCTTCGGCGTGGCCCCCGGCACTTCGGCCCAGTCCAATCCGAACGCCCTCGCCGCCTGCTCCAAAAACACCATCTTCACCAACGTGGTGCTCACGCCGGACAACGACATCTGGTGGGAGGACATGGGTGTGCCCGCGCCGGCCAGGGGCATCGATTGGCAGGGCAATGAATGGACACCGGACAGCGGCAAGAAGGGCGCGCATCCGAACTCCCGTTTCACCGCGCCCGCCTCGCAGTGCCCGGTGCTGGATCCCGACTGGCAGAACCCCGCCGGGGTGCCGCTGTCGGCCATCATCTTCGGTGGACGCCGGCCCGGCACCATTCCGCTGGCCAACGAAGCCTTCGATTGGGAACACGGCGTGTTCATGGGTTCGGCCTGCGGATCGGAAACCACGGCAGCCGCATTGGGTTCCGCCGGGGTCCTGCGGCGCGATCCGTTCGCCATGCTGCCATTCTGCGGTTACAACATGTCGGACTACTTCGGCCACTGGCTGTCCATGGCCAGCCGGACCGACCGCAACAAGCTGCCCAAGGTTTTCTTCGTGAACTGGTTCCGCAAGGACGACACGGGCAAGTGGTTGTGGCCCGGGTTTGGCGACAACAGCCGGGTGCTCAAGTGGATCTGTGAACGCGTGGACGGCACCGGCAAGGCCGACAAGACGCCGATTGGCAACGTGCCCACCAAGGATGCCCTCGACCTCACCGGACTCGACATCCCGGCCGAGGATCTTGAGCAGTTGCTGGCGGTGGACAAGGAAGGCTGGAAGAAGGAGGTTGCCGGCATCGAGGAATACTATCAGAAACTGGGTGGCGTTCCCGCTCCCCTGAAGGCGCAACTCGACGGATTGAAGCAACGGCTGGCCTGATCTTCCCCACTCTTGCAGGAACCAACCCCTGCGTGCGAACTCACTCCCCCGCGTGGCCCCGGCTCACGCGGGGGATTTTCTTCGGCAGCTGGCGCAGTGCAGGATGAAGTGCAACCGATCAATGCGGCAGGGCGCCGCTGCGTCGGCGCCCGTACCGCGCGGCAGCGCGGTCCCACCGGAAGGAAATTGCCGCCACAGTCCTGGTTGAACACCAAAAAACCCCGACCCTCCGCGAGAAGAGTCGGGGTCTGAAAATCAGGTCCGAGGGTTTAAGTCAGGCCTCGCCCGCATCCGCAGGCTTCTTCGCCTTGTGACACCCGCATTTGCAGCCGTCGCCCTTGCAGTCCTTGCCGCATTTGCATTCCGTCTTGGGCTTGTCCGTGGCCTTGTCCGTTGCGGCCAGGCTGTAGTTCCCGGCGACCGACAGTGCGAACGCCGTCATTGCAAGTATTGCCACCAGTCTCTTCATCTTTTGTCCTTGGTTGAGTTTCTGTATTGTCGGCACATCGTCCGACGCACATTGGACAATAGCCCATGTCGGTTGTTCAAAGCAACTCATACCCATGTTAAGCCAGGGCAGATACGTCTTAATCCGGGAGGTATCGCCGGCTTTCCAGCCGGCAAATTGAACCCTCCCACATGCCACCCTGTTCCCAGGCCGATTGAAAAGTGGCGCCACCCCGAAGGCACGGACTCATCTGATGCGGTTGCCCTGGATCTTAAGCCGGTTTTTCCCCCCGCCATTCTGACGAGGCCAGGTGTCAGAGGGTCAGGGAGTTGTGTATCCCTGTCGGGCGGTGGGGTTTACGGCTTCTGGGCGGTCTTTGCCCAGGTGTCCTTGAGGGTGATGGTGCGGATGAAGACCAGGGGGGATGACGTCTGGCTGCCGGACGATACCGGGTCCAGGCAGAAATAGCCCAGGCGCTCGAACTGGTAGCGGAGCTCCGGTCCGGCCTCCTGCAGGCTCGGCTCACACTTGGCCGTGACCACCTCGAGCGAGGCGGGATTGAGATGCGCGTGGAAGTCGCCGTCCAGGTCGGGTTCCGGCACGGTGAACAGGCGGTCATAAAGCCGCACCTCCGCCTCCACGGCATGCGCGGCGCTGACCCAGTGAATCGTGCCCTTGACCTTGCGCGCGGCGGTGGCGCCGCCGGTCTTGCTGTCCAGGTCGGCCGTGCATCGCAGTTCCACCACCGTGCCGGCGGCATCCTTGATCACCTCGTGGCATTGGATGATATAGGCGTACTTCAGCCGCACCTCGCCGCCGGGTTTGAGGCGGAAGAACTTCCCGGGCGGCTGCTCCATGAAATCGTCGCGTTCGATGTACAGCTCGCGACTGAAAGGGACCTTGCGTTTGCCGGCCTCCGGGTCCTCCGGATTGTTGACCGCCTCGAGTTCTTCGGTCCGTCCCTCGGGATAGTTGGTGATCACCACCTTGAGCGGGCGTAACACCGCCAGCCGGCGCAACGCGCGCTGGTTGAGGTCCTGACGGATGGCGTGCTCGTACACGGCAATGTCCGTGAGGCTCTTGTACTTCGTGACCCCGATGTTGTAGGCGAAGGTCCGGCGTGACGCCCCGGCGGCGGATGCCGCTGAGGGTGGGCAGGCGCGGGTCGTCCCAGCCGCTGACCACGCCCTCCCTGACCAGCTGGATCAGCTTGCGCTTGGAGACAATCATGTAGCTGGGGATGAGCTTGGCGAACTCGTACTGGTGCGGCAGCGGACGGGGCAGGTCGAGGTTCTCCAGAATCCAGTCGTAGAGCGGGCGATGCACCTCGAACTCGAGCGTGCAGATGCTGTGCGTGATGCCCTCGATGTAATCGCTCAGGCAATGCGCGAAATCATAAAGCGGATAGAGACACCACCCCTGGCCCGCATGATGGTGGTCGGCGTGGCGGATCCGGTAGAGCAGGGGGTCGCGCAGCCAGACGTTGGGGGCGGCCATGTCGATCTTCGCCCGCAGGGTGCGGCTGCCATCCGGAAACTCGCCCGCCCGCATGCGCTGAAACAGGTCCAGGTTCTCCTCGATGCCCCGGTTGCGGAACGGACTCTCCCGGCCGGGCTGGTCCGGCGCGCCCCGATATTTGTCCGTGTCCTCGGCCGAAAGATCACACACAAACGCCTTCCCCTTGCGGATCAGTTGCAGGGCGTACTGGTAAAGCGCCTCGAAATAGTCCGAGGCGTGGAAGGGCTCGACGATGCCGGATTGCGGATTGCGGATTGCGGATTGCGGTGCGGCGGCCAGATGATAATCGCTCTTCCCTTTCACCGGTTTGGCCTCAGGCAATTCGCCCTTGGGTTTCAACCCCAGGCAATGATCGGCCCAGCCGGCGATGAGCCAGCGGATATCCGCCGTGATGGACTCGACGTATTCCCGCTCCTCCTTGGCCGGATTGGTGTCGTCCATGCGCAGGTGGCAGATGCCCCCGAACTCGCGCGCAATGCCGAAATTCAGGCAGATGGCCTTGGCGTGACCGATGTGGAGGTAGCCGTTCGGCTCGGGCGGAAAGCGGGTGATGATCCGGGGATATTTTCCGGCGGCGACATCGGCGGCGACCACGTCGCGAATGAAATCGGACGGTGCCGCGGGAGTTTCA
>JALOTU010000482.1 GCA_025457725.1 Verrucomicrobiota bacterium | reverse complement strand
ACTGGACAACGTGCGATTGTCCTTTGACGGGCTGGAGGCGACGTCCATTCCCCTGAGCATCCGGCAGTACGGCGGCGATGTGGTGCTGAGCTGGGAGGACGCATCGTTCATCCTGCAAACCGCTGCGGATTCAACCGGCGATTATACCAGCCTCACGGAAGCCGCGAGTCCCTACACCAACGCCATCCATGGGGAGCAAAGGTTCTTCCGGCTGATCCAAGGTCCATAGAATCTGTGGGCAACGGTGGCGTCAGCCGTCGTGGCTGGCGCCATTTGTCATTTGCCTATCCCTCAAGCGAACTCTGGCCCAGACACTTTGTTCCATGGCAAGAAAGGTTTGAACACAGAGGCGCGGAGGGCACGGAGGATCACAGAGCCGAATTGGGGACAAATCCCCCTGTTGGGACAGGGACGCGTTGACCAGACTCCGTGAGCCTGGTGTCTCCTTTGTTGGAAAAGGCTTGGTCTCAATGGCATCCTTCTGAACCTCGCGAGCGCGGCTGGGCCGCACTTTCTTATCCTGTGAATTCATTCGCACTATGGGATGGCCAGGCGGCCGATCCGTGCCCGGGATTGCCAAAAGACCATCGCAGTCAGCGATGTCAATAACTCGTGAACAATTCACGGTTGGCTTTGCCGAGTCGGGGCTGGATGATTCACCCCCGCCTCCGTAGTATTACGTGGCTGAAGCAATGAAATGAACCCAACTGAGGAAGGCCCGATTCTGCGTCGCTGGGGTTTTTACGCCAACCACCGTCTGGCCTATGCCGGGGTGGCGTGCCTGACGCCATCCCGGGTTTTGCGATTGCGCTTCATCGAGACCCGGCAGCATGCCCACACGGCCACACTTCCGGAACGGATCCAGTTCGAGCAGTTGATTCAGCGATTGGTGCTATCGGAGGTGGAGGGATGGTGCGGGTTGGGGAAGCCTCCCAAGCTGTGTTTTGAGCCTTTCCGTCTGGAGGAACAGCAACTCGCCAGTCAGTTGTTCGGTGCGCTTGCCCCAAAGCCGATTGCGGAAGAATGACCCTTTTGTGAAGCTCTTCCGCGAATCGTGCATTTCGGGGTTTTCAACTCCGCCCATTCCATGTATTAGTGAATCATGGTTAATCCAGCCTCCCCAGCGGTCTTCTTGGATCGTGACGGAACGCTGATGCTTGAAAAGGAGTATCTCAGCGATCCGCGGGGGGTGGTGCTTTTTGCCGGGGTGGGGCGGGCGCTGCGGTCCTTGATGAACGCGGGCTACAAGCTGGTGATTGTGACCAATCAATCCGGCATCGGCCGGGGCTATTACACCGAGAAGGACATGCACCGCGTGAATGACCGGCTGCTGGAGTTGTTGCTCGTGGAGGACGGGGTGCGGATCAACAAGGTGTATTTTGCGCCGGAAGCCCCGGACCAGCCGAGCCGGGGCCGAAAACCCTCCCCGGAGTTTCTGTTCGACGCACGGGACGAACTGGGGATTGATCTGGGCCGCAGCTTCATGATCGGCGACAAGCTTGCGGATCTGGAGTGCGGCTGGAACGCCGGCGTCCGACAGTCCATTCTTGTCCGCACCGGATATGGTGCCAAACTGGAGCCCGGGTTGGGGGCCGACGCCGGACGAACGGTGGTGGTGGACGATGTGCCCGCGGCTGCGGAATGGATTCTGGCAGCGGACCGGCATTGAGCGGAAAGTGGAAAAGAGGCGAAGCCCATGATTCCCGGGGCAGGCAACGTGCTGATGGCGGAGGCTCGCGGGTCCAACCCTTGATTCAACGTGGCAGGGCAACAACAATTCTATGTGCGGCATTATTGGATATGTGGGCAAGCGCCAGGCGGGCCCGGTTCTTTTGGATGGTTTGCGCCGGTTGGAATACCGGGGCTATGACAGCGCCGGTGTGTCGATTCTGGACAACCAGCGGATCGAGACGCGCAAGAAGAAGGGCAAGATCGAGGAGGGACTCGCCCGGCTGCTGCAGCAACAGGCGGTCTCCGGCCACCTCGGCATCGGCCACACGCGATGGGCGACACACGGGGCGCCTTCCGACGAGAATTCCCATCCGCACCTCGACCAGTCCGGACGCATCGCGGTGGTGCACAACGGGGTGATCGAGAACTTTGATCACCTGAAGCAGGAACTCCTTCGTGAAGGGCACACCTTTGCGTCCGCCACCGACACCGAGGTCCTGGCCCATTTGATCGGGCGCCACTACGAGGCGTGCCAGGCCGAGGCCGCCCGCAACGGCGAGGCCCATCCGCTTACCCGGGCGGTGGTGGCCGCGCTCAAGGAGGTGGTCGGCACCTACGGCATCGCCGTGGTCTGCTCCGATCACCCGGAGATCATGGTGGGTGCGCGCCGCGGGTCCCCGCTGATCGTCGGGGTCGGCGACAGCGAGAATTTTCTGGCCAGTGACACCTCGGCGATCGTGGCGCACACGCGGCAGGTGGTCTATCTGAACGACCTGGACGTGGTCACCATCAGCGCGTCCGATTTCAAGGTCGAGAGGGTGGATTCCGCC
>JALOTU010000481.1 GCA_025457725.1 Verrucomicrobiota bacterium | reverse complement strand
GAGTTCCGGCCCATCTGTTCGCGGGGCGCCGGTCAGACTGTCGAAGAGTATCGCGTAGTCTCCGCAAGCGCGGATGGTTTCGTGGACTTCGCGAATGGCGGCCGCCCGGGACCAGCCTGCGGTGTAGAGGACGGGCTGGGTGACAAAATCAAGTTGGACGGTCGCATCGACCGAGGCATCCGGGCGTTCCAGCCGGCACCGACGATCACCCGGGCATCGAACAGGGTTTGCGCCCCGGCGACCAACCAATCCAGCTCCTCCGCCCCGACGACCACACAGGCGTCCACCTGCTCCTCGATCAGCCACTCGGTTGCCACGCCCAGCGCCTGGAGGAACCCTCCCGCGTCCCCGATCAAAGTGTAGTTGATGGCGTCCGTGTTCAGATAGGTTGCCAGGTGGCTTGCCGGCGCGTTGAAGACCGTTTCCGGGAAGAGGATCGGGCTGGCGGTGGCGGGGTCCTTGAGCACCTCGTGATAGAATCGTCGCGAGTAGGTGACGCATCCGGTCATGGCGGTGAACACAATCCCCAGCCGCCTTTGTCCGCTTTGAAAATCAGACAGGCGTGGTCCGATGGCTTCCAGCGCGGCTGCCGCGGCGTGCAGGGAAATCGCGCTGCTGCGCCGGAGGCGCGGGTGGGCGGCGAAGGCCGGCCGGTCAGCAGGCGGGGGGAGGGTCCGCACTTGAAGTGGGCCGGAGTTCCATGGGGAATCCATCGAGGTGATCGGGCAGGGTCGTTGACGTGTGCAAGCCTCCCCCAGCGCCGCCGCGCTCCAGCCTGCGGGCGAGACCGCACCCCATCCGGTCACCGCCATTCCTCTCATGGTTGCCACCTCCTGAAAATCAGCGTGGCGTTCGCGCCTCCAAATCCGAAGGAGTTGGACAGGGCAACGGAAACCTCCCCGGCAGTCGGGGCCGTCACGTAATTGAAGCGGCAGACCGGGTCGACCTTCAGTGTTGCCGTGCAGGGAGGCAGCCACTGCCCTTGGAGCGCCATCAGACAGACGGCGGCTTCGACCGCGCCGGCCGCGCCCAACAGGTGGCCCACGGACGATTTGGTGGAACTCACCCGCAGAGCGGAGGCGTGTTCGCCGGCCCAATCGTTGATGGCGGCGGCCTCCGCGGCGTCATTGAGCAACGTGCCCGTGCCGTGTGCGTTGATGTATTGCACGTCCCGAGGCGTGATGCCGGCGGCCTGCGTTGCCCGCTGCATGGAGGCCAAAGCCGCGGCTCCCTGGGGATGCGGTTGGGTGAGGTGGTGGGTGTCGAGGCAGGCTCCATACCCGATGATTTCGCCGAGGATGGTGGCCGAACGTTCTTGGGCGGCTTCCAGCGATTCGAGCGTCATCACCGCCGCACCCTCGCCCAGCGCCAGCCCGTCGCGCCCGGCGTCGAACGGTCGGCAGGTGGTTGGGGAGAGCGCCTGCAGGGAATCAAACCCGGCGAACACCAGCTGGCAGAGCCCGTCGTATCCGCCCGTCAGCACGCGGTCGCTGTGCCCGGTGCGCACCATGTCCCAGGCATGGCCGATGGCGTTGGAACCCGACGCGCAGGCATTGGCAATCAGGGTGATGGATCCGGTGGATCCAAGGGAATCGAGCAGGTCGATCACCTGGCGTTGTGCCTGGTAATTGAGCACCCGGGTGGGTTGATGTCGGCGATGGGGCGGAGTGGAAATGATGTCCCGATACGCCGCCTCTCCCAGCGGCATCCCGCCGCTGGTGGTTCCCAGCACGACTGGCAAGTGATCTTGAGGTTGCCATTCTGCCTGCGCGCAGGCCTCGTGGGCTGCGGCCAGGAGCAGGCGGGTGGCGCGGTCGGTGCGGGCCAGCCGCTTTTGGGAAAGCCGGGAGCCGTCCACTTGGTCCGGGGCGTTCGCTTCCGCCGCGACCCGGGCGCGCTGCTGTGCCACCTCGAACAAGGTGACCGGCTGAATGGCCGAGTATCCGTTCCGAAAGCCGATGCAATTCGTCTCCCAGCCCGATCCCAGACCGGTGATCAGGCCGCATCCGGTCACCACGACACGCCGCGAGGCGCGCGGGCGGCTGCGCGGAAACAGAAGTCCGCGGTTCGGATCGGGACAGGATGTTGGTTGTGCGGGCAATCGGGTGGGGTTCAGGCGGCTTTGATGATTACGAGCGTCTGGTCATCGAGTGCGGGCGTGTTCCGGGCAAAGGCGCTGACGTCCTTGTAAATGGTCTTCAACAAATCATTCGCCCCGAGGTTGCCATTTTGTGAAATCAGGTGGATCAACCGGTCGAGTCCATATTCCTCCCCGTCCGGCGCGAGGGTTTCGGTGATGCCATCGGTGAAGAGGATGATGGCGTCATTGGGCGCCAGATGGAGGGTTTGTTCCTCGAGCTGCTGATAGAATTGATCGGTCCGGTACAAACCGATGGCACCTCCTCTGGGGGAGTGTTTCTCCACCTGCCCCGACGCGGAGCGATAGCAGAGCAGGGGATCGTGCCCCGCCCGGGCGAAGGTGAACGAGCGCTGCGCGGTGTCCAGGATCCCGTAGGTCATGGTGATGAACCGATCCTCCGGAATGTCCTCGAGCAGGAGCTGGCGGAAGGCCTTGACGGCGTCGGCCGGCCGCGTGTGTTGCGCGGCCTGGGTTCGGACGATGGTGTGGCAGATGGCCATGACCAGCGCGCCGGTGACGCCCTTGCCCGACACATCCGCGATCACCACGCCCAGTTTC
>JALOTU010000071.1 GCA_025457725.1 Verrucomicrobiota bacterium | reverse complement strand
GGGTCATGCCGATGCCGGTGTCGCGCACGGAGAACTTGAGCTGGACCTTTTCGCCCGTCTGTTCGAGCAGTTCGATCTTGAGCCGGATCTCGCCGCGCTCGGTGAACTTCACTGCGTTGTTGACGAGGTTGGTGAGGATCTGGCCCAGACGGAGGGGGTCGCCCAGCAACGTTTCGGGAATCGCCGAGGACACGTCGGCGAGGAACTCGATGCCCTTGTCGTGCGCCTTCTGGGCGGTGACGGTGGTGACCGAACCGATCACCTCATCGATCTGGAAGTCGGTGGTTTCGATGTCGAGCTTGCCGGCCTCGATCTTGGAGAAGTCGAGGATGTCGTTGATGATCGCCAGCAGGGAGGTGCCGGCGTTGTGGACCTTGCTGAGGTAATCGCGTTGCTTGGGCGTGAGCTGGGTTTTGAGGGCCAGGTGCGACAGGCCGATGATGGCGTTCATCGGGGTGCGGATTTCGTGGCTCATGTTCGCGAGGAACATGGACTTCATCTGCGTGGCTTCCTCCGCCTTTTCCTTCGCCGCCACCAGGTCGTTTTCCAACTGCTTGAGATCCGTGATGTCCTGGTACACGCCGTACATGAATTGCGCCTTGCCGTCCTCTCCGCGGACCAGTGAACCGGCGGCATGGAGCCACACGATCCGGCCGTCGCGGGGCCGTTTGTAGGCGTAGGTGGCGTCGTAGTTCGGGTATTTGCCGTCGATGGCGCCCTGGTACTTTTCCGCCGCCTGCTGCGCGAGTTCCGGATCCGCCTCGATCAGGCGGGTGAACCACTCGTTCTGGAGATGGTAACGGCCGTCCGGCTTGATTTCCTCGCCGGCAATCCGCGCGGCGCGCTCGGACTGGTAATAGTAATCCGGATCGCTGTAGTCCACGTGCCAGTAGCCGCACTTGGTCAGTTCGAGCGCCATGTCGGACAGGAAATTGGCGCGTTGCAACCGCTCCTCGGCGCGCTTGCGCTCGGTGATGTCGCTGAAACTGATGACCGCGCCGACGATGTCGCCGTCCTTGCGGATGGGTGTGGCGCCATATTCGACCGGAAGGCCCGAGCCGTCCTTGCACCACAGGAATTCGTCGTCGATCCGGCTCGCTTCACCCTGGGTGTAGGCGGCGTACATCGGGCATTCCTCCTTGGGATACTCCGCGCCGTCGGGACGGTGATGGTGGATGGCGGCGTGCGAGGGCTGGCCGATGAGTTCCTCCGCCGTGAAGCCCAGCAGGCGGCAGGCGGCCGGGTTGACGAACGTGATGCGGCCCTCCGTGTCCACGCCGAAGATGCCTTCCGCCGTGGACTCGAGGATGAGCCGGCTGCGTGCCTCCGCGGCCTGGACCTGGTCGAGCAGTTCGCGGGTGCGCAGGTTGCGCTGGAGAATATCCAGTTTCAGGGCCAGCATGCCGGAAACCTCCTCCAACAGGGCGCGATGCTGGTCGGTCAGCACGCCGAACGAGGCAATTTCGACCACGGCCAGCACGCGTTCCGAGGAGATGATCGGGACCGCGGCCAGAGCCCGTGGCCGGGATTCGCCCAAGCCGGAACCGATCTTGATGTAATCCTCCGGAAGATCCGCGACCACGATCATCTTGCGCTCCGCGGCCGCTTGTCCCGCGATCCCTTCGCCGGGCGCGAATCCGGTGATGCCGCGGGACTGGTCGACGCCGTATCCGCCCACCAGCAGAAAGCGATCGCCCTGGGTGTGACGCAGGAAGAATCCTCCGCAGCCGCCGCCCACCAACGGCACGAGCTGGGTGAGCAGGCGGTTGCCGAAGTCATCCGCCTGTTCGGCGCCCTGGAGACTCTCGCCGATCGCCGAAACACTGGACTTCACCCACCGTTGGGCCTCGGCCTCCTCCCGTCGCTGGGCCATTTCGTTGATGGCATCGGCGAGCTCGTCCTTGGCGCTGCGTTTTTTCAGTCGCCGACTGAAGTCGCCCGAGGCGATGGCGGCGCAAATCTCGTTGACCTGGCGGTAGGACTCCACCACACGACTCAGGCTGCGGAACATGGATCCCACCTCATCCCGGCGGGCTGCTTGTGTGGTCAGATCCTGGGTGAGGTCGCCGCTGGCCACCCGGTCGGTGGCGTTCATGGCCTCGCTGATGCGACGGGAGACCGAGCGCGCGATCCACCAGGTGAGGGCCATGATCAGCAGGAGCGCGCTCAGCGCCAGTCCGGAGGTCTTGAGGGTGTTCCGGAGGATGGGCGCCGCCACCGCGTGTTCCGGCTTGCTGAGGATGACCAGCCAATCCCCCGTGGGCACCGGAGCGGAGGCAAAGAAGTGCGTGCTCTGGGTGACCGGATCGGGTTCGATTTTGAATTCTGCGAACGCGCGATTGGTGTAGAACCGGCCAAAGAGGCTGGCGTAGGGCGTGTTCTGGAGGGCTTTGGTCTGCAAAGGCACATCCGCCAGGGTGTCCGCGATGAATTTGCCCCGGCTGCTGATCAGGAACACGTCCACCCCCTCTTGTTTCGTGATCGCGTCCAGCATGGTGTCGATGTCCTTGAGCGCGCGGTCCACGCCGGCGATCCCCACGAACCTGCCGTCCCGCAGAAGGGGAAAGGTCTGTTCCACGATCATCTTTCCCTCATAAGCATAGGGTTCGGTGACCATGGGCATCGCCACACGATTCGACAGAAACTGATCCTTGCAGCCCTGGTAATAGAGACTGGTCTCCATGTCGATGAGCGGCGTGAGCGTGATCCGTCCTTGAGCGGCGTCATCGCGGTACCAGTAGGGAATGTAGCGGCCGTTCGCGTCGAAGGCCCGCCCGAGCGCCTGCGCTGCGGGTGTTTCCTTGTACGCCTCGTCCTGACCGTCCGCGTTGGGTTCATAACCGAAATACGCTCCGGTGAATTCGGGAAACTCCTCGAGAATGCGGCGGGCAAAGGCGCTGGATTCCTCACGGCGGCTGAACAGGCCCTGCTCCTGGGCATACGCCATCATCTCGGCGGCCTGAACGGCCCGCGTGTTGGCCCTGTCCACTTGAGCCGCGATCTCCTCGGTCAGCAACCGCAAGGACCGTTGCGTTTCGTTCCGCAGAACGGTGTAGGTGTTGATGGAGCGGTAAAGAATGACCGCGCCGAAAATCAGCAGGATGGGAAGGCCGAGGGAAATCAGCAGCCGCCCCCCCAGACTGCGATGGAAAGGAATGGCCGGTCGGTTGGCGTTCATGGGAAGAGGTTCATGGGGCACGAGGACGGGACATCCACGCCGACGATGGGAAGCTGGCCGGTTCGCTGGATTCGCATGGCCGAGTCTAGCGGGACCCTTCACGCCCACGCAAGGCAGGCGCGACGGGGCGGGCGCTGCTCAGCTCTTGAAAAGCAAACCGCCCCCGGTGTCCGGCACCGGGGGCGGTCGTCGTTATGAACGCGAGGGTGTTAAGGCAGTGCGGGGAGCACCACGTTGTCGATCACATGAATCACCCCGTTGCTGGCCGGGATGTCCGCGGCGATGATTGCGGCCTCACGACCGAGGTTGTCGGTTAGGATCCCATCGTTCTGCTGCAGGAATCCTCCGTCGCGCATGCGGACCTTTTTCGCCTTCAACACATTTGTGGACTCCCGGTGGCCGGGCGAAATGTGGTAGTTCAGAATCAGAGTGAGCAACTCGGGGTCGGCCAGCACGTCCGCCGGATCGATCCCCAGCATCTCCAACTCTTCAAACGCCTCTTCAAACGCCGCATCGGTCGGCGCGAAGACCGTGTTCTGTCCGTTGGCCGACAGACGCTCCAGCACCGAACTGTCAGCCGCCAACACGGCGGTCAGCAGGATGTCGAAATCCCCATCGCCGTCGCCGTCGATGTCCGGATTGGATACAACAATATCCGCGATCGTCGATCCACCCTTCCCACCCGCATGAACTGCAGGTGCGAGGACGCTTCCAGCCATAAGAACTGCGCTTAAGGCCACAGCAGGTATTAATGCACTCTTTTTCATAGTTTTGATTTGATGTTTATTTGTTTATGTTTTGTCTATTGTCTGTTGATGACTCGTCTACAATATGGCCGTTTTCTAAAGTGTCAAGTGCTGTAGTCAAAATTATTTTAAATCGTTCTACAGCAACGTAATAAAACTGTGAACTCACCCTATGGATCCGGATATCGACAGGCATCGACAAGTTTTTAAGATATGTCGATGCAGTGGATTCGATTCGACATATTGTGAGAATATGTCGATGTGTTGGATCCGTTCGGCAGTGTTGGGGGTTTGAACCGGGGAGTGGTGCTGCGTCATCCCGATCAAGTTTCCCGGAGGCAAGTGCACACCGCTGCGGATCCGGATCCGGGCACAGGTTAAAACGACTCGCAACGCGGCATTCAGCGTCTGGGTCCGCCGGATCGATGCGACTGGATCCATCTGCAAGAGATCAGTCCGCAAGAAGTTTGACGATTATTCCAGACATCCCCGCGTCATCTGTTACTCTGGGCCTCCGAGCAGAGAAAGAAGCGCGACATCATGCCACCACACAAACTCACACCCCGGGCGGAATACCGCCAACAGGAAGCCCACCGCGTCAACGAGTCCCCGAGCCTTGCAGAGGCCTATCCGGAGCTGAAGTCGTTGACCTTGGAATCCACTTACTTCAACCCGCAAGGCGTCGCGCGCAATCGGGAGATCAAGTTCCAGCCCAACCTGGATCGGGCGAGAACCGTCTTTCGCGTGGATTGCGTGAACCAGGAATGTGTCGGGGGCGATTTCGACCTGAGCGCGGCGCTGGCGCAGGCGGTGGCGGACGGACAGACCGAGCTTTCCGGGGAGCTGTGCTGTCAGGGCTGGCGCAGCAAGGCCACCATCCACGAGACGCATTGCCACGACATCCTCCGCTATAAAATCGTGCTGGAGTATCACCCGGCCTCCACCGCCAGGCGCGGCAAACTCGCGGCTGCGACCGCTTGAGCTGGTTTTGTTGAGACCCTTCCGGTTCGTCTCCCCGCTTTGGATTGCCCGGTCCGGCCTGGTTTTGCTATTCAGTCCCCACCTGATGGCCGCCCGCGCCGGTTACCGGATCGTTTCGCTTCTCGCCGCACTCGCATGGTGCGGCGACGTCACCGGCGCCCCAACCCACGGGGTCGGTGACGTCACCG
Source organism: Verrucomicrobiota bacterium (assembly GCA_025457725.1). GTDB lineage: Bacteria > Verrucomicrobiota > Verrucomicrobiia > Limisphaerales > DSYF01 > JALOTU01. The sequence continues at coordinate 3,566 of JALOTU010000071.1, read as the reverse complement.
CGGCCACCAACGCGCCGTCGGTCGTGGTCACGAATGCCGTCCTCTCGACCACCAACATCCGATCGCAGAACCCGGATTTGCCGGCTTTCACCGAGGAGGATTTCCGCACCAGCTGGCAGATTCCGCCGCCCGGGGACGACAAGTGGGACTGGGTCCAGCTGAAATCGGGTGAATGGCTCAAGGGGGAGATCAAGTCGCTTCAGGCGGACAAACTGACCTTTGACAGCGATGAGCTGGACCTGCTCGAGTTCAAGTGGAAGGACGTGCACAAGCTGATCTCGCCGCACATGAACACCGTGATGATCGACGACGGCGAAAAGCGCGAGCAGGCGCTGGGCTCCCTTTGGATCACGCAGGACAAGGTGATTGTGGAGGGGGAAGACACGGTCAGTTATCCCCGCAAGGATCTGTTTGGAGTGATTCCGGGCGTGCCCAGGGAAATCAATTATTGGAGCGGCAAGCTTTCCCTCGGGCTCACTCTCCGCGGCGGCAACACCGAGCAAGTGGAATACAACGCGCGGTTCAACCTCACCCGGCGCACCCCCGCCACCGCGCTGACCTTGGATTACCTGGGCAACTTCAGCCAGACCGACGGGGTGGAAAGCGCCAACAACCACCGCACCACCCTCAATTTCGATGTCTTCCTGTCCCGATACCTGTTCCTGCGGGTTCCCTTTGTAGAGTATTACCGGGATCCCTTCCAGAACATCGCCAACCGTCTGACCGCCGGCGCGGGCGTGGGCTACGACCTCTATAATCGGTTCAACAGCCCGGTGGTGGAATGGAACGTGACGGCCGGTCCGGCCTACCAGCAGACGTGGTACGACTCCGTGGAAGCGGGCCAGGCGCCAACCGAGGGGGGGGCGGCCATTGTGCTGGGGACGCGGTTCAACTGGGACATCACCAAGCGGATCGAGTTCACCATGGACTACAAGGGGCAACTGTCCGCCAGCGAGGCCAACTCCACCACCCACCACACCGAACTCATCTGGGAACTCGAAATCACCAGGGTGCTCGATCTGGATGTTTCCTTCATCTGGGATTACATCGCCGATCCCAAGCCGGATTCGGACGGCGTCGTGCCCCAGAACAGCGACTACCGCCTGGTTCTGGCACTCGGTGTCGATTTTTAATCGCATCCTCCCGGACCGCACGAAGACTTCGGTTTCGTTCTTCCGCAAGGGGCGCGGACATTCCTGTCCGCGAGTTGATGGCGACCGATTCGCGCGGACAGGAATGTCCGCGCCCCGATCCCTGGCCCATGGAGGGATCGGTCTTTGCGGCGGTTCGTTGCACCGCTGAACGCGGCGGTACTCGTCGCAGCGCGACAAGCTCCAGTGCGCCTTCCATCATTTTGTGAAACGCAGGAAGTGCGCGCAGCCCGTGGAACACGTATGCTGGCCGCATGAAGAATTCCCTGGCCGACCAATGGATTGTCATCACCGGCGCCTCCGGCGGTATCGGGGCAGCCACCGCCAGAGCCTTTGCCGAGCTCGGTTGCCGCCTCCTCCTCGGCGCCCGGCGCCTGGACCGGTTGGAAATCGTGGCCCAAGCCTGCCGCGATCTTGGCGCCCCGGAAGTTCTGGCCTACGCGCTGGACGTCAGCCGGACGGCAAGCGTTGAGTCCTTTGCCCAATGGGTGGAACACCATGCGTCCGGGGTCACCGTGTTGGTAAACAACGCCGGGGGCGCGCTGGGGCTCGACCCTGTGGCATCGGGGCAGGATGCCGATTGGGAAGCCATGGTGCAGACCAATGTGTTGGGATTGCTGCGCGTCACCCGCGCCATGCTGCCGCTGATGCAGAACGTCCCCGGCCCGACCATTGTCAACCTCGGCTCCGTTGCCGGACGCACCGCCTATGAGGGGGGCGCGGTCTATTGCGGGGCCAAGGCGGCGGAATTGCAGATCAGCCGCGCCCTCCGACTGGAGCGGTGCGGAACGGGGATCCGTGTGACCTCGGTGGATCCGGGGATGACAAAAACCGACTTCGCGGAAGTCCGTTTCAAGGGGGACCGCGATCGCGCAGCGCAAGTGTATGCCGGCGTCAATCCGCTGACCGCCGAGGACGTCGCGGAGGCAATCGTCTGGGTGGCGAGCCGTCCGCCCCATGTCTGCGTCGACGAACTGATCATCAAGCCCACCGACCAGGCCGCCCACCACAAGGTTCATCGCCGCCCGGGCAATGGTTGAAAGGGGCGACGGTTTGGAGATTGCCACGGCGCAAAACGATTTCGGATGATCCCGACATGAACCGGTATGGGTGCGAGCTGGCGCGTGCGGGGATCATCGTGCGCGCCGCGCTGTCCGTCGTGCTGCTTGCGATCTCCCTGCCTGCCGCCGCTCAATCCAGCGCCGGAAAAACTCCTTCGGACGGAATGCTGCTGACGGACGGCATGGGCCGGAGCGTGGAGGTCTCGACCCACGAGATTCCCGCCGCGCTGCGTCCATCCCTCGCCGCAGGACCGGGCCAACAGATTCCGCAGTCAGCCGCCGGGGCGCGCCAGACGGAGGAAGTTCGACAGCGTCTGGAGACCGGACGAACCCGGGCGGGCGATTTCATGATCTTTCCCGCGCTGCCGCCGCGGCTCATGCCCTATCTGGCCAACATGGACGAGTACGGCAACACGGCCGTGCGTCCCGGGGCGCTCGTGAATGTGGGGCCGCTGGAACCGGAGGCGCAGGGGGCAAAGTACTGGTTGTCCGATCGCGGCCTGCGTTATTCGCTGGAACAGACGATTTCCGGTGTCGGTTTGAGCGACGCGGAGCAGGGGAGCAGCCTGCTGGGTTACTACACCTTTTACCTCCAGGCCAAGTGGGCGGTGTTCGAGGATCCCGGCCGCGGTGCCGGCTGGTTGAGCACGGATGTGGATTTGAAGTTTGGTCTCGGGCAGGCGGGTGCGGATCAATCCGCAGGCTCCAATATCGGCTCGTTGACCGAGCCCTCCGGGATCTGGTCGCCCGTCAACGGGGTGCGGATGTCCGAGCTTGCCTGGCAGCAATCCCTGCTTGATGGCGAGTTGGTGATCGTGGCAGGCATGGTCGATCAGAGCGACTACCTCGATCTCAACGCCTACGCCAATGACGGGCGCGGGCAGTTTCTGAACTCCGCCTTGATCAACTCCCAGGTGCTTCCGCTGCCGGGCTACAACTTCGGCGCCAACCTCCAATGGCAACCGCAGGACGACTGGTACGCGCTGCTGGGGATGTCGGGGGGCAATGCCACGGCAGGAAAAGCACCCTGGTCGCAATTCAGCTTGAACACCTGGTCATTGACCGGTGAGCTGGGGTATGCACCCGCCGATGTGCTCGGGTGGGGGCCCGGCGTTTTTCGGATTCAACCTTTTGTGGCGCAGGCAGACGGGCCGGTGCAGGGCGGCATGGCCCTCAACATTCAACAGCAATTGGGTGAGGATTCACCGTTGGGATGGTTCGGCCGGTTCGGAGTGGGCGGGTCGGCTGTGGCCTCCGGCGCCTCCACTCAAATCAGCACGGGGTTCATTGCGCGAGGGCCGTTGCGCCGAAGGGGGCTGTTGGCCAAACGGGTCAACGATCTGGGCGGCATTGG
>JALOTU010000480.1 GCA_025457725.1 Verrucomicrobiota bacterium | reverse complement strand
CAGGTTCGCGAACGCGTCCCTCAACTGTTGCAGGCGCGGGGTGGTTTCGGCGGTGAAATCCTTGCGCAAGGCGGCGTCGTCCAGCGACACCTCCTCGACGAAGTAGAACCCGGCATAGACCGGCAGTTCCGAGAGCACACGCACCTTCCCCAGGCAAGTCGCCAGCGCGGCGCGCACATAATCGAGCGGCCATTGGTTGGTGTCCACCCCCGCACGGGCAAAGGCGCGGACAGCTTCGGCAAAGAACTTCTCCGGGGGCAGTTCCCGCAGATATTCTCCGTTGAGCCACTGGAGCTTGGCCATGTCGAACCGGGCGTTGTGCCGCAGGATCTGGGGCAGATCGAATCGCTCGATCACTTCCGCCATGGACAGCTTCTCGCGGTCCTCCTTGGGGGACCAGCCGAGGAGGCAGAGATAGTTCAACACCGCCTCCGGCAGAAACCCTTCCTCGATATACATGGACAGCGAGGCGCCGGTGTCCCGTTTGCTCATCTTGGATCCGTCGGTGTTCAGGATGAGGGGGATGTGAGCGAACCTGGGAGGCTGCACCCCGAACGCGCGAAACAGCTCGATGTGCTTGGCGGTGTTGCTGACGTGATCCTCGCCCCGGATGACATGCGTAATGCCCATGTCCAGATCATCCACCACGTTCACCAGGTGGAATACCGGCTGACCATCCGAGCGGACAATCACAAAGTCCGGATCCTCGGCCTCGCGGTCGGTCAATTCGCGCTTCACCTGCCCCACCACCAAATCCTCAATGATCACCGGCTCGCGGGTCATCCGGAACCGGATGGCGCCGTCCTTTTCATAAGCCAGATCGCGCGACAACAGCGCCTGCACCCGCTCCTGGTAGTTCGCCCGGCGCTGGCTCTGGTAATAGGGTCCGAAATCCCCGCGGCTGGCCCCGGCCGGATCGGCGGATACCGGCCCTTCATCCCAGTCGATTCCCAACCAGCGCAACCCTTGCAGAATCACCTCGATGGCTTCCTGCGTGTTGCGCGCGGCGTCGGTGTCCTCGATGCGCAAAATCAGCTTGCCGCCGGTGTGCCGGGCGTAGAGCCAGTTGAACAGCGCGGTGCGGGCGCCGCCAATGTGAAGATAGCCAGTCGGACTGGGGGCGAATCGAACGCGAACCATGCCCTACGATGGCGAACAGGAGAGGGCCAGCGCAAGCCCACAGGTGCACGGCAAAAATGAACCGGCCGGGATCGCTCCCAGCCGGTTCACCAACCCAACAACCAGTATTCACCAAACCAAACCGCAGAAAATCTCGACTACTCGTCCCGGGTATTGTCCACCACCAGATAGATCAGCCCCGGCGTCCCATTACGCTGACTCCACACGCGGAGGAGAATCTTGTCTTCCCGGGCCCGATTGCTTGCCTCCACGAGAGCATCGGCATCCCGGACAGGACGGTGGTTCAACTCGACGATCACGTCGCCTTCCCGCAAGCCGGCCTCGTAGGCATTGGACCCCTCCTCCACCCGCGTGACCAGAGCGCCATCCACACGATTCGGAATCCCCGCCTGCCGACGGGCATCGCGCGTCAACTCGTCCACCACCACGCCATCCAACCCATCCCGGCCCGACGTGGCGTCCCGGGGAGTAACAGCTCCCCCCTGGGCCAGTTGCTCGGGCAGTTCCCCGAGCGTGACCGTAACGCCGCGGCCCTTGCCGTCCCGGACAATCTTCAGGTCCACCGTGGTCCCGGGCATCGTCTGCGACGCCATCAGGCGCAGCTGCGCGCTGTCATCAACCTTGCGACCATCGTAAAGCACGATCACATCCCCCGATTGCAGCCCGGCCTTGTCCCCCGGGCTGTCCGCCACCACTTCACTGACCAACGCCCCACTGGCGTCGTCGATGTGGAACGCCTTGGCCAGGTCCGGGGACAGGGTCTGGATATTCACGCCGATGTAACCGCGGCTCACCCGGCCATGGGCGATCAGTTGTTCGAGCACGTTGCGCGCGAGATTGCTGGGCACCGCAAAGCCGATTCCGTCGCTCCCTCCACTGCCGCTGAGGATGGACTGGCTCAGTCCGACCAACCGCCCCTGGGCATCGACCAGCGGGCCGCCGGAATTGCCCTGGTTGATGGCCGCATCCGTCTGGATGAAATCCTCATAACCGCCCCGTCCGAGAATCCCCATGCCCCGACCGAGCGCGCTGACAATGCCCATGGAAACGGTCTGTCCCACGCCCATCGGGTTGCCCACGGCAAACACCACATCCCCGACTTCCAGCTGGTCGCTGTCGCCAAAGGTCGCCGGCTCGAGATTCTTCGCCTCCACCTTGAGCACCGCCACATCGGTTTGCGGATCACTGCCGATGAGCTTGGCTTCGAACTCCTGTTTACCATCCCCGGTCACCACCATGATTTTGTCGGCATTTTCCACCACATGGTTGTTGGTGAGAATGTAACCTTCCTTGCTCACAATCACCCCGGACCCCAATCCGCGGGCGCTTCTCGGTCGCCGGGGAGCGTTGTCGCCGAAGAACTGGCGCAGCAAGGGATCCTCCATG
>JALOTU010000070.1 GCA_025457725.1 Verrucomicrobiota bacterium | reverse complement strand
GGCGGTTCAGTCCAACCTGTTTTGCGGCGAATGCGAATTCTGTCGGCGCGGCGACGAATCCCTCTGCCTGAAGGGGGAATTGCTGGGCGTGACCCGGGACGGCGGCTTTGCGGAAAAGGTCTGTGTGCCGGGCCGGGCCCTGGTGCGACTGCCGGATGAGGTGGGCTTCGAGACCTCCGCGGCACTGACCCTGGCGGGCAGCAGCGCGATGCACATGTTGACCCAACGCACACAGGTCCGCCAGGACGACTGGGTGTTGGTGATGGGCGGCGCCAGCGGTATCGGTTCGGCAGCCATTCAAATCGCCCGGGGACTCGGGGCCCGCGTGATCACCACCGGTTCCACGGAGGCGAAGCGGCGATTGGGCGAATCGCTCGGCGCTGAAAAGTCCGTGGACAGCACGGCCGCCGACTGGCCATTGCAGGTGCGGCACCTGACTTCGCGACGCGGGGTGGACCTGGTGGTGGAACATGTGGGCGGCGGCGTCTTGAAACAGTGCTTCGATACGCTGGCGCGGGGCGGCACCATTGTCACCTGCGGCGCCACCGCCGGACGCGCGGTTCAAATCGACCTGTGGCCGTTGTTTGTGAAGCAACAACGGTTGATCGGCAGTTACGGCCGCACCCGGGCTGATATCGAGTCGACTCTGGAATGGGCGGCCAAAGGCTTTCTCAAGCCGGTGATTGACCGGACCTATCCATTGTCGGAAACCGCCAGCGCTTTCGACCGGCTCCGCAGCCGGGAGGCGCTCGGCAAGCTGGTGGTCGGCATCGCCCAGCCGGGTTGTTAATCCCTCACGCCGTTGCTCTTGCCCGTCCCGGGCTCAGTCTCGGCATGCCATCCCCGTGTCCCCTGCCTCAACGCAGGAACCGAAAGGCCGCATGGCTGCCAAATTGCCTCTCCCGGAGCTTGCCTTTTGCCGGCGCTGCTGTGTCCTGTCCTGGTGTCGAGAGTTAACCCGAAGCTGGAATTCGCCGAACTGGGTGTGTTGTTCTTCATCCAGTGGATGGCGTTCGCCATGTGGATGGTGCCGCTGACGTTGGTGTTGAACGCGCATGGGCTTCAGGTCATCCAACCGTTCGCTTTCGCCACCACCGCCGTCGGGGCGATTGTATCTCCGCTGTTTTTTGGCGCGCTGGCGGATCGTCAGCTGGGGCCCACGCGTGTACTGCGCGGGCTCTGCATCGCGACGGCCATCAGCATGGCCGTCGCCAGCTGGGCCATCCGCGACGGCTGGAATCCCTGGGGGGTGCTCGCCCTGATTCAAGTGTTCGCCCTGTGCATCACGCCGACGGTCAGCCTCTCGACCACCATCGCGATGTCGCGACTGCAGGATCCCAGGCGCCAGTTCGGTCCTGTACGCGCCATGGGCACTATAGGGTGGATGGTCGGCTGCTGGGTGATCAGCGCCATGAATGCGGACGCCTCGACGCTGGCGGGGTTTGCGGGTGCGGGATTGTGGGTGTTGCTGGCCGCGTTCACCTGGCTGTTGCCGAACGTGGCCCCGCCGGCCTCGATCCAGAATCTGAGCATCCGAGAACGGTTGGGGCTGGATGCGCTTTCCCTCTTGAAGCAGGCGGATCATCGGGTGGTCTTTCTGACCGCCACACTGTTCACGATTCCACTGGCGGCCTTTTACCCGTCGGCCCCGCGCCATTTGCAGGATCTCGGATTTGACCGTGCTTCCGCCTGGATGTCACTGGCGCAACCCACCGAAGTGGTGGCCATGTTCACGCTGGGCGTGATGCTGACCCGCTGGCGGTTGAAGTGGCTTTTGGGATTGGCATTGGGTTTCGGCGTGTTGCGGTATGTGTTCAGCGCGATGAACGGAAGCGGCTGGCTCCTGGCGGGGGTGGTGTTGCACGGGGTCACCTACACCCTCTTTTTCACCACGGCCCAAATCTACGTCAACGAGCGCGTGGATCCGGCCTGGCGCGCCCGGGCTCAGGCCTTGCTGACGCTCTTGCTGGCCGGGGTCGGGAACTTCATCGGCTACCTTGGCTGCGGATGGTGGTTCACTCTGAACACCAGCCACGCTGGCACCAATTGGCCGCGCTACTGGGGCGTTCTCGCCATGGCTGTCGGGGCGGTCATGATCTACTTTCTGGCCGCCTACCGTGGCAAGGGGGCGGCTCCGGAGCGGCTCGCCCCCCCTTCACCCACACATCCGACTGAAGCAAACCGAAACTAAACCGCCGGCGCTGCTCCAGAACAAACCCCGCCTGTTGCAGCGGGAGATCCGGGGAGACCAGCCGCCGCGCGGGCAGGTGCGTGGCCAACCGGAAAAAGGCGTAGAGGCTGGCGAGAATGAGCCGCGCACGAATGCGTTGCCATCCTTTGTCCGGCACGGAGAAATCTGAGATCAACCAGCGCGCTCCAGGAGATGCGCGGAGGCTCACCATGGCAACGATCCGTTGCAATGGCTCCAGCGGGAAGCAATCGAGAAAGAAGTGACAGGCGACGGCGTCGAAAGGTTGCTCGCCCCAGCCGGATTGCGGAACCCCGGAGGTCACATCCGCATGGATCCAACGCACCCATCGCCCGGACAGACCCTGTTGCCGCAACGCACGACGCGTCAAGTCGATCATCCGCGCACTGGCGTCCACACAAGTGATCCGTGCATGGGGATTGAGGCGCATCAACGCCAGCAAAAAGCGTCCGCGGCCTTCACCAAGCAGAAGAACATTCCCGGCCGTCGCCACTTCGCGGAGAAAAGCGGTGCGGCACCGCTGAAGTAGGCCGCCGGAGGTGACGCATTCCAGCCAGCGATAATGCGGCGCAATGGCGTCAAAACTCATGCGGACCGCAATCGTTGGCGGAGGGCGGCGCGATTCCACCAGGCCCAGGCCACCAGGCCGCCCATCCAGTAACACCCCACATCAAGCAGATCGCCCGTCGCGTGCCGCATCAGACGCGGGCCCCACCACTCAAATAGCAGCGACCAGAGCACAAGATGTCCCGCAACCTCAGCAAGCGAGGGGGGGGCCTCGCCCCGCCAGCCCAGCCGCCGGTGCAGCCAAAGCACCAGCGGGAGTGCGCAGGGGATCAGCCAGAGATCATTGAAGTAACCGCGGAAAAACGGGCTGGCCACCGTCTCCTTCAAGCACAGGCGGTTGCACGCATAGGCCGCGCACCCCACAAGGAACAAACCATCGCGCTGAAACCCGAAGGGCTTCACAGCAGCGCGAGAATGAAGAATCCGACGCTGGCGGCCAACATGAACTTGAGCAAAAGAACGGTCATAACCGAATGCCACCTCCGTCAGAGAAGACCATCCTTCCTCATCTCCTTGGCGGCCTGGGCAACGACTTCCTGGATGAAGGTGTCGAGCTGCCCGGGCTCAACCGTCTGGCTGCGACCGCTCCAGACCAGCTTGTTGGATTTTAGATCAAACACCATCGTCTCCACACTCACGAGTCTGGCGGTTTTAAGATAATCCGGATCAGTCGCCGTGGTCCAATTGCGACTGTAGTAGCCGCCCCAAAACGCGCGGCTGGCCGGGTCCACCACGGGATCGGCCACGCTGGGATTGTTGAACACCTCCTGGTTCCTCACCTCCACCCCACGCATGACGACCACCGCCACTGCGCCGGCCCCGGCAAACGCGGCCTTTGCCTCCGCTTCGCTGGTCGGATTGGTGTCACCGAGAAGCGTGTAGGCGGGAATCCCGACCACCCCGCGCTGGGTGAGTGCGGCGGCCAGGGCATCCTCAGCGGAGTGTTCAACAGCCACCTTGGGATAGAGGACCAGGGCGCCGACTTTCGCCCCGGGTTCGATTGGCTGCAAGGTGGCGTCCGGTGCTTTCCAGGTGCTGGTGAACTGCGTCGTGGAACATCCGGTCAAGGCGAGAAGGGTCGCAACGCTCAATGCCTGGGTGACGATGGATTTCATGGGCTTGATTTCCTGGTTTAAAACAGACCTGTGCAGTCTATAGCGACCCCGGCATCATGGCAAGGAGCCACCCGGGGCCGGACGCGGCCCGGGTGTGAACGGGCATGAGGGGGCTGAAGAACACCGGGCAGCCACCGGGATCATGCGGCGGCGGACTTCGAGGCGGCGAGATCGCTGCGTCGATCGGCCATGCTCTTGAAAAACTCGTAGCCTTCGCGCAGTCGGCGCACACACACGTCCTTGTCCTCCAGCATGGTGCGGATGATGCGAAGGATGGGTTTCGGGCGCAGGTAGTAGCGATTGTAAAAGCGCTCCACGCTCTCGAAGATCTCGTCCTTGCTGAGACCCGGGTATTCCAGCGTGCTCTGCTGCAGTCCGTCGTTCTCCACGAGATCGGTCTTGTCCTTCTTCACGAACCAGCCATTCAGCTTGGCCTGCTCGTAGAGCTCGGTGCCGGGATACGGAGCCGCGAGGGACACCTGCATGCTGAACACGTCCAGCTCCTGGGCGAAGCGAATGGTCTGCTCGATGGTCTCCCTCGTCTCCACGGGCAACCCGAGAATGAACGTGCCATGAACCACCACCCCCGCCCGGTGGCAGGCCTTGGTGAACCGGCGCATTTCATCGGTGGTCACACCCTTTTTGATGCGGGTGAGGATGTCATCGTTGCCGCTTTCGTAACCAACAAGGAACAGCCGCAGCCCGTTGTCCTTGAAACTCTGGATGGTGTCGTAGTCGAGATTCGCGCGGCTGTTGCAGGACCAGTGGGTGCCGAGTGAACCCAACCTCTTGGCGATCTCGCGGGCACGGGGAAGATTCGCGGTGAAGGTGTCGTCATCGAAAAAGAACTCCCTCACCTTGGGGAAGATCTGCTTCATGTAGGCCATCTCATCCGCCACGTTCTGCGGCGAACGCACCCGGTAACGGTGGCCGCCGATGGTCTGGGGCCAGAGGCAGAAGGAGCACTGGGCCGGACAACCGCGCCCGGTGTACAGGCTCACGTAAGGATGGAGCAGATAGCCGATGAAATACTTCTCGATGTCGAGGTCGCGCCGGTACACGTCCGCCACCCAGGGCAGCACGTCCATGTCCGCGATCAGTTCACGCTCCGGGTTGTGCCTGATCTTGCCGTCCCGATCGCGATAGCTCAATCCGGCGATCGTCGAGAGTTCGCGACCCTCGGCGACTTCCTTGCAGGTGAAATCAAACTCCTTGCGTCCCACCCAGTCAATCGCCGGCGACGCCTTGAGCGTTTCCGTGGGCAACACCATGGCGTGCGCCCCGACGAAGCCGACCTTGGTGCCGGGCTTCTGAGCCTTGATGGCTTCGGCAACCTTGCAATCGTTCTTCAACGACGGCGTGGACGTGTTGATGATGACGTGATCGTAGTCCCGGGCGATGCGCAGGCATTCCTCGACCCCGACGTTGTGCGGCGGGCAATCCAGGAGCCTGGAACCGGGAACGAGCGCCGCGGGTTGCGCCAGCCAGGTGGGATACCAATAGCTGGTGACCTCGCGCCGCGCCTGGTAGCGCGCGCCGGCGCCGCCATCGAAGCCATCAAAGGAAGGGGGGGATAGAAAGAGTGCGCTCATGATTCTTGCGGCGGGCTCGCGAGTCGGGATGAGGGCTAGGCGGCCGGGTCGCTGTTCCTGGCCGTCTCGATCCTGGCCAGCAATTGATCCCGTTCGGCACTCTCCGCGCTGCCGCAGGACCCATTGCCAAAGCCACCTGTCTGGCTTTCATTGCGGGAGAAGGCGCCCCGGGCGCTGGCGGCGGGGGAATTGATCGCGGCTTTGGCTTCCGCCAAGTGGCCCTTGCCAATGCTGGCGCCGTTGAAGGCGCGCTTTTCGAGCTCCGCCGAGAAGGGAATCGCGGCGGGCCGGGGCCAGAAGTTGTATTTGAAGTTTTTCCAGTTGTCTCCGGGCTGGTAGTTGGTTCCGAGGGCGCCGCTGGGATCGTAGCCGCAATGGACCATGCAGTTTTCACAGCGCGGATCGCGCGCCACGCCATCCACCACGCCATATTTCTCCCAATCCACCTGGTCGAGCATCTCCCGGTAAGAGGGATAATGCCCGTCGGTCATCAGGTAACACGGGGCTTTCCACCCCTTGATGTTGTAGGTGGGGATGGCCCAGGCGGTGCAGGTCAGGTCCCGCTTTCCGGCAAGGAACTCCTGATACACCGGCGTGCCAAAAATGGTGAATAACCGGCCCCACTCCTGGATGCGGGAGAATTTCTTGATGGTCATCGCGCGGGTCAGAAAGAAGTCTTCCGGCTTCTTGCCCAAACGCTTCACCATGTCCTTCTTGGCGGCGTCGTAATCGTATCCGGGGGAGATGGTGTGCCCGTCCACATTCAGCGAGCTGAGGTAGTTGAACATGTCCTCAAGCTCCTCGACGTCCGTCTCCTTGTAGACGGTGGTGTTGGTCGCTGTCTGATAACCGAGAATCTTCGCCATGCGAATCGCGGCGACACATTCCTTGAACACCCCTTCCCGCTCGACGATGAGATCATGGGTGAACTCCAGCCCGTCAACATGCACGTTCCAGTACATCCATTTGCTCGGGACGATGACCGCCTTGTGCTTCGCGGCACCGTCGGAGTGACGAATGGCGTCGGCTTCCTTCTCCGTCACCAGGTTCTCCGCGACCAGACGCTGGAGCCGATGTTCCAGGTCGGGCGAATAATGCGCCGCCATGTATTCGCGCATCTTCTTGCGCATGAAAACCCCATTGGTGCAGATGTAGATGATGCGGCCCTGGGCACGCAGGCCAGCCACGAGCTCCTCGATCTTGGGGTAGATCAAAGGCTCCCCGCCGCAGATGGACACCATGGGGGCATCGCAGTCCACGGCCGCCTTCAGACAGTCCTCCAACGGGACCATGTCCTTGAGGCTGGTGGAGTATTCGCGGATGCGGCCGCAGCCGGTGCAGGTGAGGTTGCAGGTGTGCAGCGGTTCCAACTGCAACACCATTGCGAATCTTGGAGTTCGGGCGAGCTTATGACGAATGATGTGTCGGGCAATCTTGACCGACAAGGCCAATGGGAATCGCATGATCTTGTTAGTTGAGGGCTGCCAGCTCCGGCGCGGCAGGCACGCCGTTGGTTTCACAGGGAGCCACGGGAGCCTGGGTATGAGTGGTGGAGCCCAGGCCCGGCAACAGGAATGTGGCCGGAGAAACGCTGTGTGAACCACGGAACCCGCCGCAACCCGGGCAGACAAGCAAGGTCGCAACCGCAAGCACGAGGGCTGATTTAGCGTTTAATTTCACCGGTTCAGGACTATAAATGAGATGATGCTTGGCGCAACCATGAAATCCAGCACCCCCAAATACCCGGGCCGGGCACACGGGCTCGCTCTGGCAGCGGTCTGTGTTTTCAGTCTCCTGCCGGTGCTGGCGGACGACTCTCATTCCCCCTCCCAGAGTGCGTATCTCGCTTACCAACAAGCGAAAGCAGCGTATGCGAAGGACAGCGAGGACCCCCAAATGGCCTGGCGCTTTGGCAAAGCGTGCTTTGACTGGGCGGAGTTCTCCACCAATCACACCGATCGCGCTGCCCTGGCCCGCGAAGGAATTGCCGCCTGTGAGCTGGCCGTGGAGAAGGAACCGGAGCTCGCTGCCGGGCATTACTACCTGGGGATGAACCGGGGTCAGCTCGCGCGCACAATGAACCTGGGCGCCCTGAAATTGGTCAACCTGATGGAGTCAGACTTCTCCAAGGCCCGGGAGCTGGACGCCAGCTTTGCTCGGGCGGGGCCGGACCGGAATCTCGGGTTGCTTTATCTGGAAGCTCCCGGCTGGCCCGTGAGTCTGGGAAACCGCGCCAAGGCGAGATCGCACCTGCACCAGGCGGTCAAGCTGGACCCGACGTTTCCCGAAAACCGGCTCAACCTGATGGAAGCCTATGAGCGCTGGAAGGAGACCGCCTTGCTGCGCCAGGAGCTGAAGGAATGGGAACTCAATCTTGAAGCCGCGCGGCAACAGTTTTCAGGGGGCCGCTGGCAGGACGAGTGGACGCACTGGGAGGAGCGTTTGCAGGCGATCCGCAACAGTCTCGGCAAGGCTCCACCCGATCTTCGATCTCCCAAAGCGAAAGGCTGAAACCGCGGCAACCGGGTCGCAAGGCGCACGCACCAAGTCAGAGGGGTGCGATTGCCGTCCAGTTGGAGGGGCCAAACCGCTCCAATACGCTCTCCCGAAGCCGCTCGGCTGTGGCGACCGAAGGTGCAATGGCAAAGGTGGTGGAGCCGCTGCCGGACATCAAGGCTGCCACCGCGCCCTGTTCCAGGAGATGCTCTTTGAGCAACACCAGGAACGGATACTTCTGAAAGACCGGGGTCTCGAGCGAGTTAAAGAACTCAGCCCCCGCCGCGTGAAGATCGCCGGCCTGGAGCAACCGCACGAGCCTGGTGGCCCGACCCGGGCTTCCTTGCAGAACCTCCGGATGCCGGGCCAATTCGCGATACGCCCAGGCTGTCGCGATCCCGAACCCGGGCCGGATCAGCAGGACGGCCGTTTCGCGAAGGATTGCAAAAGGAGGCAGGGACTGGATCTGCTCGCCACGACCCGTGCCCAGTGCGGGTCCGTCCTGCAGAAAGAATGGAACGTCCGACCCCAGCGAAGAGGCGAGCCGCTGAATCTGCCCAGGGGAAACCGGATTCCCGAAGATCGCGTTCAAGCCAGCAAGCGTGACAGCTGCATTGGCGCTCCCCCCGCCCAAACCGGCTGCCATTGGAACATTCTTCTCCAGATGAATCCTGACCCCATCCTTGATGCCCGCGGCATCCAT
>JALOTU010000069.1 GCA_025457725.1 Verrucomicrobiota bacterium | reverse complement strand
TCCCCACGTGCTCACCTTCGAGAAGCTGCTGGAGACCTTCTGGGAAGCGCACGATCCCACCACCCTGAACCGGCAGGGCGCCGACTCGGGGACGCAATACCGTTCAATCATACTGTACAGCGACGAGTCGCAGAAGGTTGCCGCCGAGAAATCAAAGGCGGAGGCCCAGAAAATGTTCGCCAGCCCCATCGTGACGGAGATCGTTCCGCTCACTAAATTCTGGCCCGCCGAGGATTATCACCAGGAGTATTACCGGCTGAATCCCAACGCCGGATACTGCCGCGCCGTCATCCGTCCCAAGGTTGAGAAGTTCGAGAAGAAATTGAAGGAAGCGGGCGAGTGACTCCGTCTCACAGCCGCGTGGATGCCCGGGTTTCCGTTTCATCGGCCGGACAAGAAGCTGCAGCGGATGCTTGAATCGGCGGCGGCGATTGGTACCGTAACGCACACCGGATGCCGGAGCCCCAACCATCATTGTTCAAGCGGTGGCAACACCGGCTGCACCACGTGTTTGTGGGCAGTCAACGGCCGGAGCGCGCTTCCGAACTCAGCGCCCTGCAGCAGTTCATCCATTTCTGGCTGCTGGCCGGGCAGAGTTTCGTCAAGAACCGGCTGCCCGTTCGGGCGGCTTCCCTTTCCTACACCACGATCCTCGCCCTGATTCCCATGCTGGCGGTGGTGGTCGGCATCACCAGCAGCCTGCTGAAAGGGGAGAGCAACGAGCGGATCGAGCAGTTTGTGGATACACTGGTGGAAAACCTCGTGCCTCCCGCCGTCACCGAGGAAGCCGTGGCAACCTCCGCCACCAACGCCGCCGCGGTGATCGGGCATGCAGAAGCCCAGGGCGGCGACGATGAGCCCGTGGGATTCGCCGCTGTGGATTCAGACCCGACCAATGCCCCGGCCGCGGCAACCGGGTCCGGCGGTGTGCGGACGAATGCGCCAGTGGTGAAACGTGCTGTCCTGAGTGAGGACGCCCAGGAGAGCGTTGCCCGCAAGATCAACGAGTTCATCAACAACACCCGAAGCGGCACCCTCGGCACCGTGGGCACCCTGGTCCTCATCTTCATGGCGATTTCCATGCTTATCCGGATCGAGGACGCGTTCAATGACATGTGGGGGGTGGTGAAAGGTCGTCCCCTGTTCATGCGTCTGGTTCTCTATTGGACTGTGATTTCGCTCGCGCCCGTGCTGCTGGTGGTGGCGATGGGGCTGGCGAACGGTCCGCATCTGGAGTCGGCCGAACGGCTGATCCGGGGGCTTCCGCTGATTGGCTGGCTGTTATATCAACTCCTGCCGGTGTTGTCGGTCCTCGTGTTGTGCGTGGCGTTCGGTGTGTTTTACATGTTGATGCCCAACACCCGGGTGCAGTGGCGGGCGGCCTTGATGGGCGGCATGGTGGCCGCAGTGCTCTGGCTCCTCAACAACTGGCTCAGCGCCCTCTATGTCACACGCGTGGCCACCAATTCCAAGATCTACGGCGGACTCGGCCTGGTACCGGTGTTCATGATCGGACTGTACTTCGCCTGGATGATCCTCCTGTTCGGAGGCCAGGTGTCCTACGCGTGGCAAAACCGGCTCTCCTATTTCCAGGAACGCATCGTGGAGAATATCAATCAGCGGGGGCGCGAGTTCGTGGCCCTGCGGCTGATGACGGCAATCGGCGCGGCCTACCAGCGGGGCGCGCCGCCGCCCACGCATGCCCAATTGTCCGAATCCCTTGAGATCCCTCCGCGGCTGTCGCTGCGGGTTCTCCAGGCGCTGGGGGCCGCTTCCCTGATCACCGAGGTGAGCGGCGCCGATCTGGCCTACGTTCCGGCCCGTCCGATCGAATCGATTTCCTGCTACGATATCCTCCACGCGCTGCGTTGCGGTCAGGGGGATGACCTCGCGGCGCAGGACGAGCCGGTGCACCGGCAGATTTTTGGAGAGTTTCAACGGATCAACATGGCGGAACGTAACGCCGCCGAATCGATTTCGGTGCTGGCATTGGCGCAGCGGGCCAACCAGCTGGCGGGCGAAGGCGATTCCACACACCACACGCTCCCCGCCGGCAACTCCGCAGCTACTTGAAATGATCATCGGCGTACCCAAAGAAATCAAACGGCAGGAACATCGGGTGGCGCTGCTGCCCTCCGGCGCCTACCAGCTTCTCCAGCGCGGCCACCAGGTGGTGGTCGAGCGGGGCGCGGGAGTGGATTCCGGTTTTGCGGACGAGGAATATGCCCGTGCGGGCGCGGAGATGGTGGACGATCCGGGCGCAGTGTTCGGCCGCGCGGAGCTGGTGGTCAAGGTGAAGGAACCGCAGCCGGAGGAGTGCCGCCTGTTGCGGCGGGGCCAGCTGCTGTTCACCTATCTGCACCTGGCCGCGAATCTGGAGCTGACGCGGGACCTGATGAAGTCCGGCGCGACCGCCCTGGCGTATGAAACCGTTGAGGTCAACGGCAGGCTGCCGCTGCTGGAACCCATGAGCGAGATCGCCGGTCGCATGAGCATCATCGTCGGCGGCTATTTTCTCACCAAACACTCCGGGGGCAGCGGGGTTTTGCTGGGCGGGGTGCCCGGCGTGCTTCCGGGTCGGGCATCAATGCCGCCCGCATGGCCCAGGGATTGGGGGCTGACGTTACGATTCTCGAAGTGGACCTCGAACGCATGCGCTTTCTGGACATCACCCTGCACACGGCACACACGGTCTATTCGGATGAATCGCGTCTGCTGCAGCTGTTGCCGACCTCGGATCTTCTGATTGGCGCGGTGCTGGTGCCCGGCGCGCGGGCGCCCCAGCTGATCCGGCGCGAAATGCTCAGGCTGATGCGGCCCGGCAGCGTGTTCGTGGACATCGCCATTGACCAGGGCGGATGCGCCGAGACCTCCCGTCCCACCACGCATGACAACCCGGTGTTCACCGAGGAGGGGGTGGTGCATTACTGCGTGGCGAACATGCCGGGCGCCTATGCGCGGACGGCGACCCAGGCGCTCGCGAACGTCACCTTCCGTTACATCGAACAGATCGCCGATCTCGGACTGGCCGAAGCCTGCCAGCGGCATCCTGCGCTGCGCCGCGGGATCAATATCATGGAGGGGCAATGCACACAGAAGGCGGTCGCCGACGCCCACGGACTTGCCTGCGGGGATCCGGCGGTGTAGTCACCGGCCGGCACGCCGCACCCGGTGGCCGCCGGCTGGACAGCAGGGGGTTAACCTTTGGGCCGGACGTTCCAGGTGAAAGCCAGCAGCAGCACCGCCATGGCAGTGCAGCCGAGGATCACATAAAGGGCGATGTTCCAATCGTAGTGATGGGAAATCCAGCCAAGCCCCTTGCCCTGGGCCACCCGGCCCATGTAACCGAACAGACCAACAAATCCCGCCGCCGTGCCGACCGCCTTCTTGGACGTCAGGTCCAGGGACATCACTCCAAGGAACATCACCGGCACATAGACAAGAAATCCAACCAGCCCCAGCAGGAGCATGTCCAGCCACAGCATTCCGGGCGGCGTCCAAATAAGGCCGGCGAACGCGCCCATCAACGGAAGGAGGCACAACACGCTAACCATGCCGCGCCGGCCTCCGCACTTGTCGGAAATCCAGCCCATTGACAGCATCCCGGCCGCCCCGGCGAATTCAAGCACCAACGTGCTGAATCCGCCGCTCAGGATCGTCGCTTGCTTCATCTCCTTGAGGTAAGTGGGTCCCCAATCAAGCATGCTGTAACGGGCGATGTAGACGAAGAAGTTGGCAAAGGCAATCAGCCAGAGCATCCGGTTCGTGAGAATGTAGGTCACCAACAGTTCACGGAAGGACAGCTCGCTTTCGTGGCGCTCCCTTTCTTCCGGCGGGTATTCGTTTTTGTATTCCTCAATGGAGGGCAGTCCTTCCGACTGCGGCGTATCGCGCATGCGCCACAACAGATAAAATGCCGCGGCAGTGGCGATCAGGCCGGGGACGAAGAACGCCGACGGCCAGCCCCAGCGCACCGCGCACGCGGCGGCGATCACCCCCACCAGCCCGCCCCCCAGATTGTGGGACATGTTCCAGACCCCGAAGATGGTGCCGCGTTCCCGATAGGTGTACCAGTGACCGAGGCCGCGCGCGCACGGGCCGTAGCCCATGCCCTGGATCAGCCCGTTCAACGACCAGAGCGCCAGGTGAACCTTGAAGTTCTCCGCCGCCCCGAAGGCAAAATTGCAACCGGCGGTCAACAGAAGGCCGGCGAACATGAATTTGCGCGGGTTGCTGTGATCGGACAGGTAGCCCATCAGCAGCTTGCCGATGCCGTAGGTGATGGCGGTGGCCGCCATGATGTCGCCCAGCATCGACTTGTCGTAGTTGAGCGCCTCCCCCATCTCCTTGGCTACGACGCCCAGATTGTTCCGCACCACGTAGAACATCGCGTAGCCGATGAACGCGGACTCGAAGATCCGCCAGCGGTAGATGGGATACAGGCGGGCCACCTCGGCGGGCGGTCGCCGGGGTGCGGGCGGGACGGGCTTAAACCACTGAAGCAACGGGTTGATCATTCCGCGGATGGCTGACGGCAAAGGGTAACGGCTCGCGCGCGGCATGGCCATCTTTCACTCCGTGATAGCTTTCGAGTTCGGCCGCCCGCCGCGCCTGGGACCAGCCCAGAAGTTCGCCCATCCAGTCGGTCACCTGCACCGCCTTCCGCGCCGCGTCGGGATGATAGTAATGCCAGCTGCTGCGGCGCAGCATCACATCCTCCAGATGCAACGCCCATTCGTTGGCACAGTAATGTTGCACCGCGCGCCGATGGAATGCCGGGGGCAGCACGCCGCTGTATTCTTCCGGGTCCGCTGGCAGGAGGGACTCTTCGGCGGTCCGGCAGGAAAGGATGCCCTTTGGGATCGCATTGGACTTGCGCAACCATCGGACCACCCGGTCCACCGCTTGTTCGGCAATCAGACGATAGGTGGTGAGTTTGCCACCCGTCACATCCCACCAGCCGGGTTCCGGATTGCGGATTTCGTGGGCGCGCGAAATATCCGAGGGCTGGCCATTCGGGTTCGCGACCAGCGGCCGCAAGCCGGCCCATGCGCTGATGACGTCCTGCGAGCAAAGCCTGGCATGCGGGAAGAACCGGTTGGTGATCCGGAGCACATACTTCACATCCGACGCGTCAGCGGTCACCGTGTCCGGGTCGCCGCTGTAATCCGTGTCCGTCGTTCCGAGAATGGTCCGCTCGCCCCAGGGGATGGCGAAGAGGATCCGCTTTCGTTCCGTCATGACAACCGTTTCCCTCACGGGAATCCGGCTCCCGTCAATGACCAGGTGAATGCCCTTGGTCAAACGGAGTTTCACCGCGCTATGAGGGAGCCCGTCCGCCCAGGCCCCCGTGGCATTCACCACCGTGCGGGCACGGAGGTTCAGATCACGGTCACAAACCCGATCCCTCACCGCACATTCCCACAGGTTGGAGCGGGTTGCGCCTTCATACCGGCAGTAATTCAACAAGCCCGCGCCGGACCGCTCGGCGGAACGCAGGGTATCAATCGTGAGCCGGGCGTCGTTGGTGAAGCCGTCGTAATACCGGACCGCGCCATTGAGCCCGGCCAGATCGAGGTTGGGAACACGCTCCCGCACTTCCTCCGGGCTGAGCCACGTGGACGTGCCAAGGTTCCGCCCGTTGCAAAGCAGGTCGTAGATCTTGACCCCGATTTTCAACTGCCACAAAGCCCAGTCGGGATCGCAGCTGTAGGTTGGAAATACAAACGGCAGCGGTTCGGCCAGGTGCGGGGCGATTCGATGGAGGATGGTCTTCTCCACGCTGGCCTGCCGCACCAATCCCACGCGGCCTTGCGCCAGGTAGCGGAGGCCGCCATGCAGCAGGCGGCTCGATCTGCTGCTGGTCCCAAAAGCAAAGTCGTGCTGTTCAACCAGGCCGACCTTCAAGCCGCGCATGGCGGCATCGCGCACAATGCCCGAACCGACAATGCCGCCCCCAATGACCAGAAGGTCAAGGGGGGATCGGGTCAGTGATCCCATCACCGTTACGCGGTTGGTTGGTTGAGCGGACATCAGTGCAGCAGGGTGTTCTGCCGTCCGTTGCGCAGCAGCGCTCCGAATTCCTGCAGACCGGAGACAATGATGTCGGGAGCCGGGTCGAACCGCGCCGCCTCCTCGGCGGTGGCTTCACCGGTCAACACGAGCACTCCCAGGGAACCCGCACGATGCGCCATGCTGATGTCGGTGTAGAGCCGGTCGCCGACCATGGCCAGCTGGTGAGGCTCGATGCCATGTCGGTGCAGGATGCCGCGGATCATAGCGGGATCGGGCTTCCCCAAAACTGCCGTCGGCTTGAGTCCCGTGGCCGCCTCCAGCGCGGCGCAAATCGACCCGCAATCCACCAGCACGGTCTTCAGGTCCGTTGGACATACCCGGTCGGGATTGGTCGCAAACCAGGGTTTGCCTTGCCTGATCCACCAGGCGGCGCGGCCGAGCCGGGGGTAGGTCAGGGTTGTATCGAAACCGACCACGACGGCATCCGGCTCGTCTCCGGGGCTATCGTCCGTTAGCGCAAACCCGGCGGCGCTTAACTCCCGGCTCATGCTCGCCCCGCCAAGGACAAACACCCGCTGCACGCGGGGATGGGTCCCCTGCAGATACTCGATCGTTGCCTGGATGGAGGTGTAAAGGCGGTCCTCGGTGGCGACGATGCCCAGTTCCTTGAGGTGGGCCAGGTATTCCTTGATGCTCCGCGAGGGGTTGTTGGTAAGAAAAGTGTGCCCCAATCCCAGCTCCTTGAGCAGTGAAAGAAAGGGTGCCGTGGATTCAAACAGGGAGTGGCCGTTGTAGATGGTCCCATCCATGTCGAGGGCCACATGGCAGACCTGCCGCAGACGGTCCTCGACTGTGGCAACCGGAGCAACCAATGCCCTGGAATCTACACCGCTGGTTGGCGAGAAGGCCATGGAGGGAATTCTATTCTGCGTTGCGGAATGATTGATGAACCAGTGAGGGAGCACGCATGGGGTCAACGCCGCGTTGCGTGATCCTGCAGCCAGGCGACGTCCTCATTGCCGGGGTCCGGGGTTGGATACGGCCGGACTTGACCGGACAACGGAGGCTCCAGGACAAATTTGCTTTTCCACTTGTGAAGCTCGGAATGTCCATCGGCAAACGACAGTCCTCCGGAACCGCCGTGGTAACTCGCCGGGCTGTCCACCAGCTGCCTGGGCGAATTGGGATATCCATCCATGTCCGTGACAAACATCCCGTCATTGATGCTGTCTTCACGCTCGTCTAGGAAAACGAAGATCTTGCTGGGGCCGGGAACACTCAGCTGGGAGGCCCGGCGGTAGACGCGCCAGGGACCGGTTGCATCGGACCACCCCATGGGCGCCGGCTCGCCGGTTGCGGTCGCCCGACCTCCCACCCAGTTGTTCATCGACATGCTGCGCACCCGTGGAAGCGTGTCCCTTTTCGGCGTGACCACAGTGCTCCGGTCGCCGGGGCACTTGAAGATGTCCGGGTTCATTCCGCAGTAAGGCCACAGGGGGCTCGTCCTGATGTTCACATCCAGATCCCAATTCTCCGCCTTGCTGGTGAAGTCCAGCCAGCCCCCCACCCAGACATACGGCCCGCCGGTGGAGTTCGGCAACCAGTCCTTGTTGTCGTCCACATACATGCGCCAGGCGATTGCGAGCTGGCGGTGGTTGTTGAGGCAATAGATGCCCTTAGCCTTGTCCTTGGCCTTGCCAAGAGCCGGGAGCAACAACGCCGCCAGAATCCCGATGATGGCGATCACCACCAGGAGCTCGATCAGGGTGAAGGCGGCTTGAACTTGGAGTCGTGGATTTCTTTTCATGCAAACTGTTGGAAAGGGGAACCGCCACCGTCGTGACGGTTCCCGATTACGCTTTACTGAAGGTCGCACCTCATTGCCGATTCCTTTTCATTGCTGCGGCGAAACCAGAACCCGGTAGTAGGCGTCCCCTGCCGGTGAGCTGATGTCGGTGTAGCCCGTGCCCGTGAGCATCGGGGAGATGTTCGTGTAGGTACCCGTCACCGAACTCGCCCTCTGCACCTGGTAGTTCACGCCGCCACCCGCGCTCCACGTCAGGTCCACACTGTTGCCGTTGCGCGTGACCTTGGTGATGGTGACCGGCACCGGAACAAACGGTTCGCTGTGGAAAATCACCAGCCGACCGCCTCCGGACAGGAAGCTTGCATCGCTGACGACGAGGAAGTTGCCGTTCGTGGAGAACGTCATTCCTCCTTCATGCATGATGATCCTGCGATCCGGCCGGTCGGGCGTTCCTCCTCCGACCCGCGGGAAGGTGATCTCTTTTACCGCCGCGCCGGAGGTCGAATCAAACGACCAGATCTCGTTGGTGATGGTCAGCGAGGGGGCTTCCGGGTCGTTTCCGGCAATCCAAATGCGGCTGTCGGTCGGATCCACCGCAATCGCCCGCACAGTGCTCATGCCGGAGGGGGTGGTGTCGAGGTAACGGACGTCGCCATTGCCATTGATGGCCGCGATGTAGCCATCATTCTGCAGGGTGGTGACCACCTCGCCCGAAGATGCCAGTGTGGCAATCCCATTCACCAAGCCTGCCAGGCCGTTACCCAATATGGCGGTGCTGGGGGGCACGAGATAATTGGTGTAGCCAACCTGGTGCTGGGCGTTGACCGTCGGGTCAACCAGGTAGATGGCGCTCTGATTGGCGACATTGTCCGCTCTGCGGTCCAGCACGGCCAACGTGGTCACGCCATTGGTGACGAAGAACGTCAGGTCAACCGGCTGGTCGGTGACATTGTTGGTGGAGATGAAATCCGAGATGATCTCCTCCATCGGACTGCTGGCCCAGGGCTCCTTCAAGCGGCGAAGCGACTGGATCTGGTCATGCACCCACCAGAGGGTGCCGTTGGTTTCCACCGTGAGCGCGGACGGGCGGTCCAGCCCGGTCAGGATCGGAGCGGGATCCAGCTGCCAGTTGCCGCTGGCGACCTTCTGCGCGCGCCAGATGGAACTGATGTCATACTCGTCGGTCATGAACAGAATCGAGTTGTCCCGGGGATCCACGGCCACGCCTCCGACCACACGTCCCGGCACGGTGAGCACGGTGTAGTTCGTATACCGGCTGCCCGTGATGGTCGGGGTGTAAGCCCTGGCCGGGGCATCCGCTGTGTTCTCGAAGGACTCGATCGTGATGTCGTCGACGTACACCGGCGGATGGCCGCTTCCGTTGGACGAGCTGAAGCCGATGGTGTGGAGATCCTCAACCGGGGTCGAGGCGATGAACGGATAGTCCTCCATGATCACCACCGGGGAGGAACTCGGGTTTTTGACGATCGTGTAGGTGTTGTGCTTGAGGTCGGTCGTCAGCTGATACTCTTCCCAGGTGCTGTCGGTAAAATCCTGGGTGGAATCCAGCCAGTTCCCGTTCCCGGAGGCATACAGGCGGTTGAAGCCCGACAAGGATGTGGCGTCGCTGCCCGCGATTAAGTTGCGGCTTCCATATCCCAGCAAGAGGCTGTCGGCGGCGGCGCTGCTGCGCGTTTCCCAACCGTACACCGACACCCGCAGATAGAGCTTGTCGCCACCAACGGCTACAACCTGCGGCACCTTGGCCCACCAGGTGATCCGGACATCCGTCTGTGGTGTGGCCCCCCAGGCAATGGAGGCGCCTCCAATCTGACCGCCCTCGAGCTTGAGGCTCTTGGTGCCGGTGTGGGCCTCGGTATTCACCACCTGCACTTTGCCGGGCACTGCCGTACCCGTTGCGCCGGTGTTGGACACCTCACTCACAACCCAGGCTCCCTGTGGATCCGCATCATCCGTGGGACTGACCGCGGCGGGATAACTCTCAAACCCTTCCGTGATCGTGGTGTTGAGGTCCGTGAGCGTGCCATCCACCTGGAGGCTGACGTCGTCAATCAGGTAATAATCCTTGTTGGCGCTGCCCTCGTTTTCAAACCGGATGGCCGCCACCACCATCTCCACCTGCCGGGCGCAGTAGTTGGTCCCGTTCACGAGCACCCCGTCAATGTAAAGGGCCCAGGTGCGACCCACGCTGTCCGCCACCACCTTGTAGGTTCGCCAAACGTTGTTGGTGATGCCCTCCCGCAGCCCGGTGAACGCATTGGTGATGGTGATCCAGTTGGGTGCCCCCGGCGATCCGGGAACACCGTTGTAGGCCTGGAAGTAGTCCACGCCTTCGATGCCTGAATTCCCGGCAGCAGCGTTGGTGGTCTCCGTCTGCATGGTCCGCCAGATCACGAAGTCGGTTCCATCATCGTTGATGTCCGCCCCCTGGGAACGCAGGGAAATCCTGAATCCACGATTCGAGGTGGTCGATTTCTTCGTCTTCATCTTCCACTCCAGGGTGTAATTTGTTCCGCCGCGCGGAAACACGTTGCACTCCAGCACGGTGCCGGGCCGGAGCAACAGCGAGTTGGGAGCGGAGGCTGAATCCCAGTTGATCACTTGAACGCCATTGGCTCCGAAGCTGCCGATTTCGACCGGGGTCGGATTCGCCTGGTCGTCTTCCACCTTGATCGTGTTCAGGCCGAAAACCGTCGGCGGGTTCGCATCCGCGATATCCGTCAGATTCGTGGCCACGTCGGTGTAGGCGTCGAAGTTGTTTGTGAACAAGGTGAGGGTTGCCGCTTTCAGGTCCGCCACACCCGAGAATGCTACAAGTAAGGATGCCAGCGCGACTTTGGATCCTGCCTTGATACAACTGCGACTTGTTAGTGCTATAAGTCTGGATTCTTGAGACTTCATATGGGTTTGTGTTTGTTTTTTATGATTGGGCTCTGTGACCGTTTTTAAACACCTCAACTTCCGAAAGCCATGCACTCTGTTCAAGGGCCAGAACTGTCTTTGTTAGGGCGTTCACGCACTAACCTAGGCAGTGAGGGCGTGTTGTCAAGAAATTTTCTTTTGGTTTTTTGTTTCGGGTTAAACGTCTGCAGCATAAGTGATTGGATACATTTTGAGCGGATTGAAACTTGGCGCGACCACACAGCGCTGACCTGTACCGCTTCGACCTTCTTGCGAAAATGCCGGGTGCCGGGCATGAACCGGACCTGTTTCAGGGAGGATTGAGTGCGTCCTTCGCCGGTGTCATCCTGATCCATGCCGTCACCGGGAAATGGTCGCTGGGGAACTGGCCGTTTCGTGAGAACGTGGAGATCTCCGTGCGCACAATCGTCACCGGGCCGTGCAGAAGTATCCAGTCAATGCGCGGGCCATTCGGTTCAGCAGCGATGAAGTCGTTGAAGGTGCCCACGCCCTCACCAAGCCGATCCGGAGCGGCCAGCCATGCATCGGTGAAAAACACATCC
>JALOTU010000479.1 GCA_025457725.1 Verrucomicrobiota bacterium | reverse complement strand
GCCCCAGACCACGTTCTCCTCGGCCAACATCGGATAGGCTTCCTTGTTGAGGGCGATGAGCCCGGGAATATCGTTGCGCGTCGCCTCGCGGACTTTGACGGAGATCTTCTTCTTTTCGTTGGCCATGAGTACAAGATTCTGGGCTTTGCCGGGCAGGCTCGGTTTCGTTGACCACCGGCGAGGTCAATGCGGAACGCAGGTTGGCCAGCAGCAGGGAAAAGTCAACCCAGCGGCCATGGCGACCCAAGGCAGACGCGTCTGGGAGGTATCGCCGGCTTTCCAGCCGGCAAACTGAACCCACCCGCAGGCCGCCCTCTCCCGGGGCCGGTTCAAAACCGGCGTTACCCCGAAGACACGGACTCAGTTGCTGCGTTTGCCCGACCTCTTCCCGGTGGATTCGGAAGGGGAATCTGCGGTGCGGGGTCGAAGGTAATGCCGCAGGCTGCTGAAAATCCGGGCGGCTCCCAATGCGGTGGCTATCCACCGCGTCTTGCCACGGGAGCGACGCGCCAAAGCGTAGGCAGCCACCGGAACCCCGACCAGGAACAGCGGGCGGGCGCGCAGCTGCCCCGGAGCCATTCAGAGTCCTTTTTGAGTTCCTGAAGGGTGCCGGAGAACGGCGTGCCATCCGATTTCAGCCGGCTCCACATCACCGCCAGCACCACGGCGCCGACCAGAAGAAGCAGCACCGTCAGGCCCGCCAGTCCGTAGAGGCCCCAGTGCCTGTGGACCCACAGGGCAACGGTACCCACGCCCATGGCCAGGCCGAGGAAGACGAAGGTCACGCCGGCCGACAGCCAGAGGATCGCCTGAAGGACGCGATATTTCTCCTGCTGCAGCTCGACGGAGAACAGCTGCAATCGATTGTGAAGCAGAGCGAGGGCGGACTCCCCCACCCGCTTCACGGAATCGATGAGGCTCGCCGGCTTGGGCTCCGAGGAGGCCATGGGCTACCTGCGGGCAATGAGCACGCCGATGAGGATGCCAAGCACGCAGGCCACACCTGCCGATTCATAAGGGTGTGAGCGAATGGCCTTGTCGGTCGCACGCGCCGCAGCAACGGTCTTGTCCTCCCATCGGGCGCAGGAAACCTTGGCCTGTTCCAAGGCGACGGCCAGGCGTGAACGGGCTTCCTTTGCCTTGTCACTCATCTTGTCGCCGACCTCCCCGGCGGTGGCCTTGAGCAAGGCTTCGGCATCCCGGGCCAGGGTCTTGAGATCATCCATCACCTTGTCCTTGGAGATGGCGTCATGCTCGCGTTCAATGTTGTCGAAGTGTGTTTCCATTGTAAGTCCTTTCCAGTTGATTTGCTCCCTATCTCCATGCAATTAAACGCCTCCTGTCGCAGCCTGTCAAACCTCGACGCCGCTTTCGCCCGATAATTATCGTCCCAACCCCGCCTTGCCTGTCCGTTATCCGCCACGCAGACTTGCCCGGGCGCCGACGCGCCCCAACTGCACCATGCCTGAAGCGGAGCCAATGGTCACCGAACCCTTGCATACGCTGCATCCCGCGGACATCGCGGATCAATTGCAGCGTTGCGAGGCGTCGGAGGCTGTCGCGGAGCTGGTCCGCTTGCCGCCCAAGCTGGCCGCCGCCGCCTTTGGCGAACTGGAAGCGGAGCGGGCCGGGGAATTGATGGCGTTGCTGGAGGCGGACCAACTGCGGTCGCTGCTCATGGATCTCCCGCACCCGGAAGCCGCGGATCTCCTGGGCTACCTCTCGGGCGAACGCCGCGAGGAGGTGCTCCGGTCGCTCCCGGCGGAACTGCAGGACGACCTGCGGCTCCTGCTCCGGTATCCGGAGGATTCGGCCGGCGGCATCATGAACGACCGCTTCATCGCCTTCCGCGAGGATCGGTCGCTCGCCGAGGTTCTCCAGCATCTGCGGACCCGACCCGTGGACAGCACCGAGGAGGTTTCCTACCTCTATGTCACCGACCCGCGCCGCCGGTTGATCGGTATTGTTTCCATGCGCGACCTGGTGTTCCGGAAACCGGAACGGACGCTGGGCGAAGTGATGAACCGGGAGGTGAAGTCGGTGCGGGTGGACATGGATCAGGAGGAGCTGGCCCGGGAGTTCGAGCATTACCACTACCTGGGCCTGCCGGTGGTGGATGACCGGCAACGGCTCGTGGGGGTGGTCAAGGCCAGCGACATCCTGCAGGTCGCCAAGGAGGAGGCCACGGAGGACATGCAGTTGATGGTCGGTTTGTCCGGCGAGGAGCGCGCGCTCACGCCCTGGCAACGCAGCGTCGGCCGGCGGTTGCCCTGGCTCTGCGTCAACCTGGCCACGGCCTTCCTGGCCGCGGCCGTGGTGAACCTGTTCGAGGGCACCATCGCCCGCTGGACCGCCCTGGCGGTGTTCCTGCCCATCGTGGCCGGCCAGGGAGGCAACGCCGGAATGCAGACGCTCACCATCATCATTCGAGACATGGCGTTGGGCGAGCTCTCCCCGGGAGACGGCCGCCGCGCCCTGTTCAAGGAGGCCGTGCTCGGGCTGATCAACGGCGTGGCGATCGGCCTCATCGTGGGCCTGGTGGGCTGGGTTTGGAAGGACAGCCCGGAGCTCGGACTGGTGGCGGGCGCGGCCATGGTGCTCAACCAGCTGGCGGCGGCGCTCTCCGGGGTGCTGATTCCGTTCGGCATGAAACGCCTCCATCTGGATCCCGCCCTCGCTTCCAGTATCTTCCTCACCACGGTGACCGACGTCGCCGGTTTCTTTTTCTTTCTGGCGCTCGCCTCACTGTTTCTGCGGAGCGCGGGAATGCACTGATGATTTGACGCCGACCCCCTTCCCCATGGTACGACGCCTGCAGCGGACATCCCGGAAATCATGAACCAGATCGAAGCCATCATCGTTCTGCTGTTGCTGTTCATGGCCGTGCCGGATCTGTGCCGCAAGCTCAAGCGGCCCGCGCTGACGTATTCAGCGTACGTCATCTTCGGCATCATTCTGGGACCCTGGCTTGATACCGGAGTCTCGACGATGCTGAATGAGGCTGGCCATGTGGGATTCCTGCTCCTGCTGTTCGAGGTCGGCATGGAAATCGAGCTGCCCCGTCTGGGCCGCCTGGTCCGCCCGGTCCGCAACGGCATGCTGCTGGCGGTGCTGCCGAT
>JALOTU010000068.1 GCA_025457725.1 Verrucomicrobiota bacterium | reverse complement strand
CGGCGACGGCCTCACTCCATGTCCACCCGGCGTCGTTGCGATTTCTTGGCGGAGTGACGCGCCTTGTCCGCCAGCATGCGCTCCTTGGCGCCGCGGCTTCGCTTGCGCTTCTGGCGGCGGGTCCTTTCCCGCTGGGCCTGTGCAGCCGCCTTGCGGGCTTTGCGGACCGATTCAATCTTGTCCAGCAGCAGCATGCGTCCGAGGAAACGATTCATGCCCTGCTGCCGTGTCGTCTGACACTTCACCTGAATGCCCGTAGGTCGATGGAGCAGCATCACGCAGGTCGCCACCTTGTTCACGTTCTGCCCTCCGTGCCCGCCGGCTCGGACGAAGGACTCCTCCACATCCGATTCCTGCACACCCAACGCAGCCATACGCCGAACGAGTAGTTTCGCTTTTTCAGGATTCATAGGCAGGGTTGATAGCGGCAGGCTTGCAAGAGGAGTGTGCGCCAGGCGGACGCATAAATACCAGTCCTGAATGATCATTCAGCGGCACCCCATGCGAAAGAAAGTCGAGGGAGGAAAAATGGTCGGGGCGGCGAGATTTGAACTCGCGACCTCTTGCACCCCAAGCAAGCGCGCTAGCCAGGCTACGCTACGCCCCGACCGATTCTTTCCGGGCCTTGCGGCACCGGTCAGGACGGCATCTTAGCCGGCTCCAGCGTGATTTCAATCCAAGAAATCAACCGCTGCGACCGCGCGACCGCATATTGAGCGCAACCCCAAGTCTCGCGGCTGCGCCTGTGGAAGCGAGGCGTTAGCCGGGCCTCTTCCGTTCCTCGAGTTTACCTCGACTGCCGCTCAATGTTCCGCCCTCGCCCGCTTCCGCGCCAGTGCATGCGTGGAATGGCCGTAAAAAACCTCCGCAGCCTCCATCAGCGTCTCAGAGAGAGTAGGATGCGGATGAACAGTCAACGCCAAATCCTTGGCCGTGGCGCCCATCTCAACCAACACAACGCCTTCCGCAATGAGTTCGCCGGCTCCGTGGCCAACGATCCCCACCCCCAAAATCCGTTCCGTTTCCGGTTCAATGACCAGTTTGGTCAGGCCATCCGTGCGGTCAAACGAGAGGGCCCGACCGGAGGCCGTCCAGGGGAACTTGGCCACTTCCACTTGGATCCCTTTCTCCCGGGCCTCGGATTCCGTCAACCCACACCAGGCAAGGTCGGGATCGGTGAAAACGACGGCGGGAATGGTGATGTTCTCAAAGGCCGCCACCTCGCCACAAATGTTCTCCACCGCGATGCGCGCCTCCTTGTGCGCCTTGTGCGCCAGCATGACCCCTCCGGCAATGTCGCCGATGGCGTAAATATTGGGATCCTCGGTCTGTTGATGAGAGTTCACCACCACAAACCCACGGTCGTCCCGTGTCACCTGAGTGTTCTCCAATCCGATGTCTTCGCCGGCCGGCACGCGCCCGACGGAAACGAGGACACGATCATAACGTTCCTTCAACTGCTCCCCCTGATATTCGGTGGTCACTTCGATCTGCTTCCCGGCCGTCGCCATCTGGACCACCTTTGCCCGGGTGCGGATTTCCTTGAAAGCCTTCCGGGCGGCTTGGATGACCGGGCGGGCAAGATCCGGGTCCGCGCCGGCAAGGACAGTATCCAGTGCTTCCGCCACGACCACTTCGCTGCCCAGCCGGGCGTAGACGGTCCCCAGTTCCATCCCGATATAACCGCCGCCGATCACCAGAAGCTTTTCGGGAATGTCCGGAATCTCCAGCGCCCCAGTGGAGGTCATGATGCGCGGATTGCCGAGATCGAACACCTTGGGAATCGCGGGCCGGGAGCCCACGGCAACAATCGCCTTGTCGAATTTGATGAACTGGTTGCCCTGCCCGGTCTCGACGCGCAATGTGGATGAGTCGCTGAAATAACCGCGCCCATGGATGACCTCAACGTTCCGGGCCTTGCCCAGTTGCGCGACGCCCGCGCCGAGCTTGGTGAGGATGGATTCCTTCCACGCGCGCAGGGCGTCGAGGTTGACTTCCGGTTTGTTGAAAGTGATGCCGCGGTGGGCGGACTCCTCCGCCCCGGCGATTTGATGAGTCGCATGCAGCAGTGCCTTGGAGGGAATGCAACCCGAGTTCAGGCACACGCCACCCAGGCGGGCGTCCCGCTCAATGAGCGTGACCTTCCGCCCCAGGTCCGCGGCGTAAAAGGCGGCGGCATATCCGCCGGGTCCGGCGCCAATGACTGCAACCTCAGTTTGGATGGGGTTCATGGTTCAATCCTTCTCTATCTCGGTGTCTTTAACGCAGCAGGCTTCTTCGGAAGCATCAAACCCTTCCGACAGGTACGGCACCTCGTCCTCTTTGAACCTGCAGGGCTCGTCGGATATTTCAATCAACCGCGACAGCATCGCAATGGTTTGGACGAGCACTGGCTTGCCGGGGGCCACTCGCAACTCGCACGCAGCCTTCCTGGCCACCAGCGCATCCGGGCATGCGGCACACTCTGTTGCCGAACCGCGCGCATGATCGAAGAACTTCGCTCGGACGGGCCGCAGGCGTTTGCCGTTACCCTCCGCAGTATTCAGCAAAAGGGAGAGGCTGGCGCGATCCATGACCTCACGCAGGCGCTTCACGCCACTTGCTTCGACTTCCTCCAACAGCTCCGCCACCCACGCGACAAAGGCCAGCCCCATCCGGTACACCTCGAGACGCTCATGGGCGAGGTGGAACACGGTATCAACGGAATTGCCACCATCAGGGTTGATTGAGTGATCCTTCATATCGCTTGTCGAAAAGGCGAAAGAGAACGAGGAAGAGAAAGACGGGGCCTAGAGCATCAACCCCTTCTCTTCAAACCCCTGGATAGCCGCCACCAGATCCACGGCGAACCGGGCGGCGTTCCCGCCGTCGATCACACGATGATCATAGGAAATGGCCAGGGGCAGCAGCATACGCGGCTCCACGTTGCCATCGCGCACCGCCGGCTTGAGCGCAGCTTTGCCGAGACCAAGAATGGCAACCTCGGGCTTGTTCACGATGGGCGTGAAGTGCGCCCCGCCGATGCCGCCCTGGTTGGAAATGGTGAAGGTGCCCCCCTTCAGATCCTCGCCGGCAACCTTGCGCTCCCGCGCCTTGGCGGCGAGCTCCTCCAATTCCTTAGCCAGCTGAAAGACGGTCTTTTTGTCGGCATCGCGTATCACCGGCACGATGAGTCCATGGTCCGTGTCCACTGCAATGCCAAGGTGGTAATATTCCTTGAAAACAAACTGCCCGGCCGCCTCGTCCAGGCTGCAGTTGAAGGACGGATGCTTGCGCAAGGTGTCCACTACCGACTTGAGCAGCATGGAGGTCACGGTCAATCGAGCGCCCTTTTCCTCGTAGGCAGCCACAAACTTCTTGCGCATCGCCAGCAGGCCGGTGATGTCCGCCTCCTCGAACTGGGTCACATGCGGGATGGCGTTCCAGTTCTCCACCATGCGCCGGGCGATGGTGGCGCGCAGTGGCGTGATCGGCTTCTTCAGGACTGGACCCCACCGGGAGAAATCAATGGACTCCGGGGCGGCCTTGGGACTGAGGGCCGTTTGCGCCTGCTGAGCAAAGGCCAGCGACTGCAGCTGTTGAACGTAATTGCGCAGATCCCCCAGCTCAATGCGCCCCCCACGACCGCTGCCGCGAACGCGGGTGAGGTCCAACCCAAGGTCCCCGGCCAGCTTGCGAATGGAGGGAGCCGCAGCCGGCGCTATGCCGGTCGGCAGCGGCGCGGCGGCAGGCGGAATCGCCGTGGACGCGGACGCTTCCTTCTTGGGTGCGGGTGTCGGAGCTGGTTGGGGACTCTCCGTTTCCGCAGACGGGGCTTCCTCCCCTTCTTTGGCGGAAACAGAAAGGATCCGTGTTCCCACGCTGATCTTATCGCCCGGCTTGACGTAAATCCCGGTCACCACGCCTGCCACGCTGGATGGAATGGACGCCACCGCCTTCTCATTCTCCAACTCGAGGACCGGCTGATCCTTGGCGATCGAATCACCCTCTTTCACATGCAGGGTCACCACGACGCCGGAATCGGATCCCTCACCCAACATCGGAAGTTTGAAATCCATATTCGTGCTCTCTCGCGCTCCAGCTATTAAACGATTTCAGGATGACTTTTGCCGGGATCCACCCCGAGTTCCTGAATGGCTTGCGCCACCAACGAGGGCTCCACAGCCCCCTGCTTCGCCAACGCGTAGAGCGTGGCGACCACCGTGCACTCCGCATCCACCTCGAAGAAACGGCGCAACCGCTCGCGGGTGTCGCTCCGACCAAAGCCATCCGTGCCCAGCGTCATCAAGCCACCCGGCACCCAAGGGGCGATTTGATCGGGCACGGTCCGGATATTGTCAGTCACCGCCACGAACGGCCCTTGCTCCCTCTCCAACAGGGACTCCACATAGGACTTCCGAGGGGTTTCGGTGGGATGAAACATGTTCCAGCGACGGCAGCGCAAGGCATCGGTTCGCAAAGCCTTGAAACTGGTGGCGCTCCAGACATCGGCCGAGACACCGTAGCGCTCTCCCAGGATTCTCTGGGCCTGCAGCGCCTGCAGCAGAATCGGGCCGCTGCCCAGGATATGGGCCTTGAGCTTTGCCTCCTTCGGCCCGGCAGAACATCGGTACAAGCCTTTGAGAATCCCCTCCTCCACACCCTCGGGCATGGCCGGCATGTGATAGTTCTCATTGTAGAGGGAGAGGTAATAGAACAGGTCCTGCCCATCCTGATACATTCGCTTCAGCCCATCGGCGATGATCACCGCCAATTCATAAGCAAAGGCCGGATCGTACGCCATGAGTGTGGGAATGGTACTGGCGTGGAGCAACGAATGCCCGTCCTGATGCTGCAACCCTTCGCCATTGAGCGTCGTTCGACCCGCGGTGGCCCCGAGCAGGAAACCCCTGGCTTTGATGTCGCCAGCCAGCCACATCTGATCGCCGATGCGCTGGAAGCCAAACATCGAGTAGTAGACGTAGAACGGGATCATGTGCGTGCCGTGACTGGCATAGGCCGTGCCCGCCGCGATAAAGGACGACATGGCCCCCGCCTCGGTTATCCCCTCCTCAAGGATTTGACCATCCTTGGTCTCGTGATAATAGAGCAGCGACTTGCTGTCCACCGGGTCATACAGCTGTCCCTTGTGCGCGTAGATGCCTATTTCGCGGAACAGCGCATCCATGCCGAAAGTGCGCGCCTCATCGGGGATGATGGGCACCACCCGACGTCCGAGTTCCTTGTGCTTCAGCAGCAGCGACAACAATCGCACAAACGCCATCGTGGTGGACACCTCGAATTTGCCCGAGCCTTTGAAGAATTCCCCAAAGAAGTCGAGTCTGGGGGCCTGGATCACCTCGGTTGACGTTCGTCGCATGGGCAACATCCCTCCGAGAACCTTGCGCCGCTGCTTCAGGTACTTGTGCTCCGGGCTCCCCTCTGGAGGCCGATAGAAGGGGGTCTCGGCAATTACTTCGTCACTAATCGGAATGTTGAACCGCGCGCGGAACTCGCGCAGTTCCTTCTCGTTCATCTTTTTCTGCTGATGCGAAATGTTGCGGCCTTCACCCGCCTCGCCCAATCCGTAACCCTTGATGGTCTTGGCAAGGATCACGGTGGGTCCACCCCGGTGTTCGATGGCAGCCTTGTAGGCCGCGTAGACCTTCCGGGAGTCGTGCCCGCCGCGCAGCAACTTGTGAATCTCCGCATCGGTCAGGTGATTCACCAACTTCAGCAGCTCAGGATACTTGCCGAAAAAGTGCTTGCGCGTATAGCTACCTGGCTCGACCGAATACTTCTGGTAATCGCCATCGACCGCCTCTTCCATCCGCTTGAGCAGCAGCCCGGAGGTGTCGGCGGCCAGAAGCGGATCCCAGTTGCTGCCCCAGATCACCTTGATCACATTCCAGCCTGCGCCGCGGAAGGCGGCTTCGAGTTCCTGGATGATTTTGCCGTTGCCGCGCACTGGACCGTCGAGGCGCTGCAGGTTGCAGTTTACCACCCAGATCAGGTTGTCGAGATTCTCGCGGGAGGCCAGTGTCAACGACCCCAAGGTTTCAGGTTCGTCGCTTTCGCCGTCCCCCACATAGCAAAACACACGCGGTTCCTCACCATTGATAAACCCGCGTGCCTTCAGGTAACGGTTGAAACGGGCTTGATAGATGGAAAGGATGGGCCCCAGCCCCATAGACACTGTCGGGAACTGCCAGAAGTCCGGCATCAAATACGGATGCGGATAGGAGGAGAGTCCGCCTCCTTCCGCCAACTCCTGGCGGAAGTTCTGCAGGTGCTGCTCCTCGAGCCGGCCTTCCAGGAATGCCCGCGCATAGACTCCCGGCGACGCATGCCCCTGAAAATAAACCTGATCCCCAGCGAAATCTCCCGTCGGCCCGCGAAAGAAGTGGTTGAAAGCCACCTCGTAAAGGGTCGCACTGGAGGCGAAGGAAGAAATGTGGCCACCCAGTCCGGTGTGCTTGCGGTTGGCGTTGACTACCATGGCCATCGCGTTCCACCGCAGGTAACTCTTGATCCGGCGCTCCATCTCCAAATCACCGGGAAAAGGAGCCTGAGCCGCAACCGGGATCGTATTGCGATAGGGTGTACTGACCGGCTTCGGCGCCTGAATGCCCGCCTGCCGAAGGTGTTCCAGAAGCCCCCCGGCAAGGCGCCCCGTCTTCTCCACTCCCTCGCTGCCAGCGGCCAGGTCGAAGATCGAGGACAGGACGTCGAACCACTTGCCACCAGAGCCGATTGCAGTCTGGTTTGATGTCGATTTTGAGCTGGGATCTGGTCTTTTCACTTCAGTGATCGGTGCATAGCCCTGCCGGGGACCCGCGGTGATCCATTTGGTCGAGGAGCTCGCCGCGAATTGGCGAGGCAGACAAACAAAGTAGGTCGAACTTGTCCACAGTCAATGGGATAGTCAGAACATCCTGCTGGACTAATCATCCCGTTGCTTATTGAATAGAGCCACAAAACAAACTCGTCAAAGCCCAATATGAAAAGCTCCGCTCCACGCTCAATGACACGGCGACAGTTCCTCGCGTCCACCGGATTGGCCATCGCCGCCCCCACCATTCTTCCTTCCTCGGTGTTTGGCAAGAACGCGCCATCCAACCGCATCACTTTGGGCGTGGTGGGGTGGGGCATGATGGGGCCGAGCAACACCCAGGCATTCCTGGGAATGAAGGATTGCCAGGTGGTCGCCGCCTGCGATCTGGACCAGAACCATTTGCAGGACGCTGTGGACACCATCAACGGGCATTACCAGAACCAAGATTGCAAGGCCTACCACGATTACCGAAAACTGATGGCCCGCAAGGATATTGATGCGGTAATGCTCGCCGTGCCGGATCACTGGCACATGCTCACCGCCATCGAAGCCGCGGACCGGAGAAAGCACATCTACGGTGAAAAGCCGCTGGCTCGGACGATCGTCGAACAGCGCGCCATCGTAAACGCCGTGCAGAGGAAAGGGGTGATCTGGCAAACCGGTTCCTGGCAGCGGTCAGTGGCTGACTTTCACAAGGCTGCGGAACTGGTCGCCAATGGGCATATCGGCAAAGTAAAGCACGTCGAGGTCGGATTGCCCTCGGGACACAATGACTTTGCGGGCACCGGGGATAAACTGACACCAACGGATCCGCCGGCTGAATTGGACTACGATTTCTGGATCGGCCCTTCTGCAATGGAGGCCTACATCGAAGGACGGGTGCACAAGAACTGGCGCTGGAATTACAATACGGGGGGAGGCCAACTGCTTGACTGGGTGGGGCACCACTGCGACATCGCTCTCTGGGGTCTTGGCTTCGATGCCGTCGGCCCTACTGACATCGATGGTGCAGGGGAGTTTCCGGCACCGGAAGCCGCCTGGAACACAGCCACACGCTACCGGATCAACCTCCAGTTCCCGCAGAACGTCACCATGACCATCGCCGGCGGCTACAAAGACATCAAGATGGGCACGAAATGGATCGGCACCGACGGTTGGGTATGGGTTAATCGCGACGGCTTTGACGCCTCAAATCCGAGCTGGAAAGAGGACTACAAACGTTTGCCTGACGAAATGCGCACGGTGGCGCCTCTCTATGTATCCCCAAACCATCAGCGAAACTTCATTGACTGCATCAAGTCCGGCAAGCCGACGATTACGCCGGTGGAGGTGGCCCACAATTCCACCATTCCTGGGCATCTGGGCCTCATTTCAATGATGGTGGGAAGGAAAATCCGGTGGGACCATCAACACGAGACCATTCCGGATGATTCTGATGCATCCCGGTTGCTGACCCGTCCCTATCGGGCTCCCTGGAAGATGGCTCGCATCACCACCTGACGCTGAAGGCGTTTCAACAGCCTCCCGAGATCGCAACGGAGTTGGAGTCCATCGCAACCAGAAGCATACAGCGGCAACCAGCGATTATGCCTGCCGCATTTCCAAACGTTGGCCGCATTCTCTACGAAGGCCCCAGTTCAAGAAAAGCCCCTGGCCTTCAAGCATTATAATCCCGAGCAACTTGAAGAGGGCATGTCCATGAGGGCGCATTTGCGCTTCTCCGAGGCCAAAGGATCATCTCTGATCGGCGCCACAACTCCGTTCCAAGTCACACTCCACTTTCAGTTTGCGTGCCATGCAGTCCGTTCCGTAATGCTCCCCGATGAGCCGGCCAGATTGCTTCTGGTACGCACTAGGCTGCCTCAGGAAACGAGAGAAACTAGGGAGCCAATCAACCGCCCGCCATCGGATCGCGCCTTCAGCTTTCTCGCAGGATTGGAGTTGTAACATGATAGTATCATACGAAAAAGTGCTCGTGGACGTTCTTCGCTATAAATACCTTTGCGACGAAGGATTCATTTCACCCCCCGCCGCTCAGATGAGGCTGCCCATTCAGGAGGATGGGTTCTTCCGCCATCTGGCAAAATGCATTGCCGAGGACACCGGAATCTCCTGCGATCTCGCTGAACGAGGGCTAGTCCATGCAGCACTCCAGCACGGGCGTCTCGACAGGCGATTCTTCGAGGCCGTCGTCAGCCAACTCTACGCCTGATTCAACACAGGATCGGAGGTGCGGAAGGCAGCTCTGATGGACCTCGCCTCCTCTGCAGGCGAAACCTCAAAAGCAAAGGCGGGGCAACCCGGAGGCTGCCCCGCTTTGTTGCTGTTGTCAGAAATTAGTAGCGCTCCCGACGACCACCGCCGCCACCCCCACCGCCGCCGCCGTAATCGCGACGAGGACCGCGACCGCCGCCGCCGCCTCCACCAGGAGGCCGGTCTTCACGCGGCCGTGCAATGTTG
>JALOTU010000067.1 GCA_025457725.1 Verrucomicrobiota bacterium | reverse complement strand
CTGCCAAAGTCATTGTCAGCATTGAATCAGATGAAAGAAGATCGCGTTTTGTGCAATGCCGCCAGGCTCCGTGCCAGTGGTTTCTGGGTGGTAGTGTTTGGATTGGTGATGGTGCTTGCAGTCATGTTTCTTAAGGCTCTCGCACCTGAGTACGTGCTGTTTTCCAATGACGGGCCTTTAGGCCCGCAATGTGCCGAGGCTGCGAAAGTGCCGCAATCGTTCGTCGGGTGGTGGGCTGATTTGAACTGGCTTGGATTTGAGGTGCCTGCCAATCCAGTGAGCGGGGTAGGCATCCTGAAGCTTCTCCTAACCCCGGTCGGGTTTTCGAAGTTCAGCGTGCAGCTGGCGATCTTGTTCACCAGCCTCGCCGCCTGGTTGTTCTTCCGCAGTTCCGGATTAAGGCCCCTGGCCGCCGTCCTGGGGGCGTTGGCGGTGGCTCTCAACTCCACCTTTTTCTCCACCGC
This sequence comes from Verrucomicrobiota bacterium, assembly GCA_025457725.1. Taxonomy (GTDB): domain Bacteria; phylum Verrucomicrobiota; class Verrucomicrobiia; order Limisphaerales; family DSYF01; genus JALOTU01. The sequence continues at coordinate 10,157 of JALOTU010000067.1, read as the reverse complement.
ATGCTGGGGCTTGGTGGGCCACACCATGGCCATCGGTTGGACCTTTGCGGCCTTGGCGGCACTTTCCCCCGGCTCAGGCCATATGCGCTGGGTCAGGACATTGCTGGGCGGCGCCTGCGTCGGTGGGGCCATTCTCGAGGGGTTCGACGTTGGGGCCATTCTCAGTTTGCTGGTCGCCGCGTTCATGATGTTCCAGGCGTGGAACCAGGGAGGTCCGGTCCTGGCCCGGGCTGGAAAAGGGGTTGCCCAAACGCTGGTGGTCGCCCTCTTCGCCGCGCTGGTGGCCGCTCAAGCCATGGTCTCTTTGATTGGCACTCAGATTCAAGGAGTGGCGGGGGCGTCAGCGGAGGATCGTTCCAAGGAAGAAAAATGGGACTGGGCCACCCAGTGGAGTCTTCCCAAGAAGGAAGCCCTTGCGCTGGTGGTTCCCGGCCTCTTCGGTTACCGACTCGATACCCCTCAAGGATTGTCTGAATCGCTGCAGAAATCGTACGAGGGCGGCAACTATTGGGGGGAGATCGGCCGGGACGCAGCCTGGGACCGTTATTTTGCCGGCGGGGCGCAGGGAAATCCGCCGAATGGGTTTATTCGTCACACCGGGGGCGGGGCCTATGCCGGTGTGTTGGTGGCCTTGATCGCGGTCTGGGGCGCGCTGCAATCGTTCAGAAAAAGCGACTCTGTCTTCAGCGCGGCTCAGAGGAGATGGATTTGGTTTTGGACAGGGACCGCCGTGGTCGCGCTGTTGCTCGCGTTCGGGCGGCATGCGCCGTTCTATGGGTTGCTCTATCAGCTGCCGTATTTTTCCACCATTCGCAACCCGATCAAGTTCATCAACATCTTTTCCATGGCGTTGACGGTGTTGTTTGCGTTGGGGGTTCATGGTCTCAGTCTCCGATACCTGGAAGCCCAAAGCGGACCTGCCCTGGGGTTGTGGGCCGGGCTGAAGGCCTGGTGGAGGCAAGCCACTCGCTTTGAGCGGCGCTGGACCTACGGATGCGCCGCGACATTCGGCGTCAGCCTGCTGGGATGGCTGATCTATGCCAGCAGCCGTCCGGCTTTGGTGCAGTATCTGCAAACGGTGCAGTTTGATGCCTCCCTCGCGGCTGCCATCGCAAGTTTTAGCATCCGTCAGGCAGGGGTCTTTGTGTTGCTGTTCGCACTTTGTGCCGGCGCGGTTGTCTTGGTGCTGAGTGGCAGGTTTGCCGGAAAACGCGCGCGGTGGGGCGGGGTGTTGCTGGGGCTGCTGCTGGTCCTGGATCTTGGTCGTGCGAACCGGCCCTGGATCATCTTTTGGGATTATACCCAGAAGTACGCCACCAACCCGATCCTCGACCGGCTGCGCGAGCATCCCTTCGAACAGCGGGTGTCAGTCCTGCCCTTTCGGGCGCCCTCCCCCGAACTGTCGTTGTTCGACCAGCTCTACAAGATCGAATGGGTGCAGCACCACTTCCAGTACTACAACATCCAGTCCCTCGACCTCATCCAGCTGCCTCGTCAACCCGAGGATTATGTCGCCTTCGAATCCGCGCTGGCCTTTCAGAACTCCCCGGAGACCATACATCTGGTGGCGCGCCGATGGGAACTGACCAACACCCGCTATCTGCTCGGCCCCGCCGGTTTCCTGCCGGTCCTCAACGAACAACTGGACGGCGGCCGCAACCGGTTCCGCATCCTCTCGCTCTTTGACGTCCGACCCAAACCCGGCCTCACCCAGGTCACCCGCCTGGATCAGCTCACCGCCGTGCCCACCCAGGATGGACCCTATGCGCTGTTCGAATTCACCGGGGCCCTGCCTCGGGTCCAACTCTACGCCGACTGGCAGGTTCAAACCAATGACGCCGCCACCCTCGCCGAGTTGACGCGCACGGACTTCGACCCGCACACCCAGGTGATCGTCAGCAGCGAACTCCCGGCTCCGACCTCGCCAGTCGCGACCAACGGCGTGGGCTCGGTGACCCTCCAAAGCTATCATCCCAAGGCCGTCGTGCTTCAGGCCCAGGTTCATCAACCCGCGGTCCTGTTGCTCAATGATCGATATGATGCGGACTGGCGCGTCCGGGTCGATGGACAGCCGGCTGGACTGCTGCGCTGCAATTACCTGATGCGCGGAGTCTTTCTGGAGCCCGGCAACCACACCGTTGAGTTTCTGTTCCGGCCTCCGATCGGCGGCTTGTACGTGAGTCTTGCCTCCATCAGCCTGTCCCTGGTGCTGCTGGGCATTCTGCTGGCCTCCAACGCCCGCCCATCCAAGCCCGTCGATGGCAAGTGAGTCGGGGTGGGAATCAGAATCCCCGGATTCACCCGGAGCGCGGGACGTCCCCGGCCCGCAGCAAGCCACGATGCCAGAACACGCCGGTTTTATCGAGAAAACGCACGTCGTCAGCAACCGGGCGATCCTGCGCCCCCGGAGGATGGCGCGGTCCGAAAACAGCGGAGCGCGGGACGTCCCCGGCCCGCAGCAAGCCACGATGCCAGAACACGCCGGTTTTATTGAAAAGACGCACGTCGTCAGCAACCGGGCGATCCTGCGCCCCCGGAGGATGGGGCGGTCCGAAGGAAGCCTACAGACCGGTCGGATGATCGAGAAACGTCCACGACAGTTTGAATCGGCGCGACAGATGTTGCGCGAGTGCGTTGACCCCGAAGGTTTCGGTGGCGTAGTGGCCGGCGTAGAGCACGTTGATCCCGAGTTCCTCCGCCAGCGCATGCGTCCAGTGCGCGCCCTCGCCGGTGATGAAGGTGTCCACGCCTTCCGCGGCCGCCTGGCGCAGCTCGCCGCCGGCGCCTCCTGTCACCACTCCGATGCGGCGACAAGTCCTTGGCCCGGCGGGAATGACGTGCACCGGGCCGCACACGGCCCTGGCCAGGCGCGTTGAAAGTTTTTTCAGCGGCATTGCCGTCGAGGACCGGAATCCCACGTGAATGCCCCGCTCCAGCAGGAACGGCTTGAGACGTGTCAATCCCAGCGCCGCGCACAGCCGGACATTGTTGCCCAGCTGCGGATGAACATCGAGCGGCAGGTGTGCGCTGTAGACCGCCAGGTTGGCGTCCACCAGCAATCGCAGCAGGCGGTAATTCGCGCCGGTCCAGGGATGACGCTCGTTCCAGAACAGGCCGTGGTGCACGATCAGCAGGTCCGCCTTCGCATGGCTCGCCATCCCGATGGTGGCGCTGCTGGCGTCCACGGCGGCGGCGATGCGTCGCACCGGTCCCCGGCGTTCCACCTGCAGTCCGTTGACCGCGCCGTCGTAATCGGGCACCTCGGCGATGCGCAGCAGCCGGTCGCAGTATTGGGTGAGCGTGTGGAGCGATGCCGTTGCCATGCGGTCAGCAAAGCATGCCGCTGCGCATTTGTCAGCTCCAGGTTGAGCCGCAAATTTTTGATTCCTACAGTTGATATCCCGTGGAGGCTTTCTATCCTGCCGCGGATTGAAGTGACATCGATGAGCCATTCCTCCCAGGTCAGCGAACCGTGGACCATCCAGTCCGCGTGTGATCTCTACAACATCCGGCGTTGGGGCGCGGATTACTTCGACGTGAACGAGCTGGGGCGCGTGGTGGCCAAACCCCAGCAGGACGCCGGCTGTCAGGTGGACCTGACCGACGTGATCGAGGAGGCCCGGGGGCGCTCGCTCAAGATGCCCCTGCTGATCCGTTTTCAGGACATTCTGCGGCACCGGGTGGAGTCGCTGAACCAGGCCTTCCGCAACTCCATCACCGAGTTCGGCTACAAGGGGCGTTACCGCGGCGTCTTTCCCATCAAGGTGAACCAGCTGCGGGAGGTGGTGGAGGAAATCCTGGATGCGGGCAAGCCGTTTGACTTCGGCCTCGAGGTGGGCAGCAAGCCGGAGCTGTTCGCGGGTCTCGCCCTGCAGAACGGATCGGGCAGCCTGATCGTGTGCAACGGGTACAAGGATGCCGATTTCATCCGCATGGCGCTGCTGGGCATCAAGCTCAACAAGAAGGTGATCATGGTGGTGGAGAAGCTCGAGGAGCTGCGCCACATCATCGCCATCTCCCGCCAGCTGGGCGTGGAACCGCTGGTGGGATTGCGCGTGCGCCTGCTGGCCAAGGGGGCCGGACGCTGGTCCGGCAGCGGCGGCGAAAACGCCAAGTTCGGATTGAGCACCGGCGAGATCCTCGCCGCCGTCGGCATGCTGCGCGAGGAGAACCTCACCCATTGCCTCAAGCTCCTGCACTTCCACATTGGCTCGCAGGTGCCGGACATCCTCACCGTCAAGAAGGCGGTGCAGGAGGCGGCCCGCTTTTATGGCAAGCTGCACAAGATGGGTGTTCCCATCGAGTTCCTCGATGTGGGCGGCGGGCTGGGGGTGGACTACGACGGGAGCCGCTCGGCGTTCGACAGCTCCACCAACTACACGCTCCAGGAATACACCAATGACGTGGTGTATTACATCGGGGATGTGTGCAACGCCGAAAAGGTGCCGCACCCGGACATCATCAGCGAGAGCGGCCGCGCCATTGTCGCCCACCACAGCGTCCTGATCGTGGAGGTGTTCGGCTCCATTCAGAAGGTGCGGGACAATGCGGGATTCCAGTACGGCGAGGACGAGCATGCCCTGGTCAAGGAGCTGCTGCACATCCGCAACAACCTGGACCGGATCAACAAGCTCGAGGCGTTTCATGATGCCCTCGAGCATCGGGACGACGCGCAGCACATGTTCACGCTGGGCATGATGGATCTGCCCGAGAAGGCCAAGGTGGAACAACTCTACTGGGAGATCAGCCGCGAAGTGGTGCGCCATTTCAAGGGGCACAGCTACGTGCCGGAGGAAATCCGCCAGCTGGCGGACAGCCTGGCGGACCAGTATCTCTGCAATTTTTCCATCTTCCAGTCGCTGCTGGATCACTGGGCGCTCGGCCAGCTGTTCCCCATCATGCCCATCGCCCGGCTCAACGAGCGGCCGGACCGTGAGGCCACCCTGGTGGACATCACCTGCGATTCCGACGGCCAGATCAACAAGTTCATCGACCTGAACGATGTCAAGGACACGCTGGCGCTGCACCAGCTGAAGGGCAACGGCAACGGGAAGATCGAGCCCTACTACATCGGGTTCTTCATGATGGGCGCCTACCAGGACATCATGGGCGATCTGCACAACCTCTTTGGGCGCGTGAACGAGGTGCATGTGTTTCTGGATCCCGACGAGCCCGCCGGCTACTACGTGGAGGAGGTGCTCGAAGGCTCCACCATCGTGCAGGCTCTCACCTCGGTGCAGTACGACGAAAACGAACTGAAGCGACGCATGAAGGCGCAGGTGGACGAGGCCATCAAATCCGACCGCATGAAACCCAGCGAAGGCATGCGCCTGCTGGCCGACTACGAGCGCGGCCTCAGGGACTACACCTACCTGAGTGTCCAATGAGGTCCGCCCTCCCGCATCCATGCAACACTGCCGGAGCGCGGGAGCCGGTCACCGTCCTGCCGCCCGGCAACGCCGGCCGTTCCGCGGCAGCCGCCGGCGATTCCGATTCATCTTCAGGACGGAGGCCGGCGCCTCCCGGAAATGCTGCCCGTGCCTGATCTTCCCACCCAGCCCAAACTGCTCTGGTCCCTGGGACGCCTCGTCCGCGGGTTGTCCGCGGTGTTCTGGGGGCTGCCGCTCACGCTGCTGGTGAGCGTGGGGGTGGCGCGGATGGGTTGGTTCCGCTCGATGGGCATCGTGCCGGTTCTGGCGATGAACCTTCTCCTGCTGTTTGGCCTCTGGCAGATGGGGGCGTTCCAGCCGCAGGAACGCATCTGGCGCCTGGCCCTGGACCGCGCGCGGCTGCTGGCCATGATCAACTGCGGCCTGAGCCCCTTCCTGTTCTGGTGGAGCCGGGTGCCCCACAACGAGTTCTTCAGCGTCATGCTCCTGCTGGCCACCTGCTGCGCGCTCATCTTCCTGATCAGCCTCAATCTCGTCCTGCGTCGACTGAGCGCCATGCTGCCCGATGAAACCTTGCGCGCCGAAACCCGCAGCTTCGCCACGCTCAACCGCATTCTCCTGTTGATCATGCTCGTGCTGGTGGTGCTGTGGCGTTCGCTCGACTGGTGGCCCGATCTGGTGCCGCTCCTCGGCCCGGTGCTCTACTGGGTGCAAACCCTCGGCTTCTGGCTCATCGTTTTCCTCGTCCTGCTGCCGCTGGCCATGACCATGGCCCTGGTGTGGAAAACCAAGGAGGTGATCCTCGAAAACGTGTTCAGCCACAAGGCGTGAGCCATTGCCCCGGTTGCTTCGGCAATCGCGGCCGGTTGCGGACAGGAATGTCCGCGCTCCTGACGAGCCGCGTTTGCCCGCGGCGGGACCGCGCGCACCTACACGGTTTCCTCGACCTGGTATTGGAACATCCGCTTCTTCATCCAGCGAACGGCCAGCAGGTCGTAGAAGGAGGCAAACAGGCGGTTCCAGACCCCGTAATGACTGGCGCCGGCCGCACGGGGATTGTGGCTGATGGGCACCTCGGTCACGGTGAAGCCTTCGATCTTGATCAGCGTGGGCAGAAACCGATGCATGCCCTTGAAGAACTTGAGGTTGTCCACGCATTCCCGCTTGAAGGCGCGAAAACAACACCCGGCATCGCTGATGGTCTCGCCGGAAAGCCGGTTGCGCACGCCGTTGGCGATGCGCGACGAAGCCAGTCGCACCCAGCTGTCGCCCTGCGCGCGGGAGGCCACACGGGTGCCGCACACGCAGTCGAACCGGTCCAGTTCGTTGAGCAGCACCGGCAGGTCCCGCGGATCATTCTGGAGATCCGCGTCGAGCGTGACAATATGGCGTCCCCGGGCGGCTTTCATGCCGGCAAACATTGCGGCCGACTGGCCACAGTTGCGGGCGAATCGCAGTCCGCGGATGCGGGCGTCCGCGCCAGCCAGTTCCCGGATGAGCTGCCACGTGCCATCCGTGCTGCGGTCGTCGGTGAGGATCAGTTCCCAGGATCGCTTTACGCCGCCGGCGGCCGTGCGGATGGCCTCCACCAGCGGGGCGAGATTGGCCTCCTCATTGTGGCAGGGAACGACGAAGCTGAGCTCGGGTTGATCGGTGCCGGACACGGCGGTCATTGAAGCGCAGGGACCGGAGCCGGGCAACCTTTGTGTTCGGGCGGCCGGTTCACTCGCCCTCTGTCTTCCTTTGCCCGGTATCCGTGCACAGTCCGCGTTTGGAGGAGATCACGAACTCGATCAGCTGGGCGGCCGGCGAGCCCGGCTCCGTCGGGCCGGCGTCCCGCACCGCGTCCGACCGCAACCGTCCGCTCCGGAACAGCAGCCGGTAGAGCTTCTTTAAATCCGATCGTTGCTCGGGCGTGAAGCCCGCCCGGCGCAGCCCGACCACATTCAAGCCGCACATCCCGTTGTCGCCGCGGGCGATGGTGAAGGGCGGGAGATCCTTGCTGATGGCCGATCCTCCCTGCATGAGCGACAGCGTGCCCACCCGGACGAACTGGTGCACCATGCAGCCGGTGGAAATGAACGCGCGATCCTGCACGAGCACGTGGCCGCCCAGCGCCGAGCAATTGGTCATGATCACGTGGTCCCCCACCGCCGAGTTGTGGCCCACATGGGAATAGGCCATGAAATAACCGTGCGACCCGATCACCGTCGGTTCCTCCGGCTTGTTGGACCGGCTCACCGTCATGTATTCCCGGAACACGTTGCCCTCCCCGATCCTCAGGCCGGTGGGTTCGCCGCGGTATTTCAGGTCCTGCGGAGCATCCCCGATCACACACCCGGCATGGAACCGGTTGCCGGCGCCGATCGTCGTCAGGCCGGTGATATGACAATGGGGCCCGAAAGTGCAGCCCGGCCCGACCACCACGCCCTCATCAATCACGGTATAGGGGCCAAGGGTTGCGCCCGGGTCCACCTCCGCCCGGGGATGAATGATGGCTGTCGGATGAATCATCGCGACGAGGGTAAGCACGGCGCTTTCCAGATTCACGCGGATAATGCATCGGTCCGGCCATTTCATTTTGCGTGCTTGTGAAGCCGGGCGGGGAATTGTAGAACAGAGGACGGAACGGTTCCTGAACGGTCGTGCGCGAGTGTTTCGCGTGGCCCTTCGAGGAGTGCGATTTCGATCCATTGCCCAGTATGAAGCTGACATTGCGTGTCGTTCTCTCCCTGTTGTTGTTTGCCCCCGTTGCCAGGGCGGAACTCCGGCTCCCGGACTTCCGGCCGCCGCACGATCCTTACCTGAGCATCTGGTCGTTTGGCGACAAACTGGCCGATCGCGAGACCGTCCACTGGTCCGGGACGATCCAACCCCTGCGCAGCATGGTCCGCATCAACGGGGAGGCCTACCGCTTGATGGGCAAGGAGCCCGCCGATGTTCCCGCGCTGCCGCAGCTGAGCCTGAGCGTCCTGCCCACACGAACGATTTATGAATTCGGCAACGGCAAAGTGAAGGTCACGCTGACCTTTCTCACCCCGGCGCTGCCGTCCGACCTGGATCTGCTGTCCCGGCCGCTCACCTACCTCATCTGGGACGTGGTGAGCCTGGATGCCGCCAAGCACCAGGTGGAGGTCTATTTTGAATGCGCGCCGGAGGTGGTGGTGAACACCCTGGATCAGGTGGTGGAAGTGTCCGCGCTCAACGTGCCCGGGTTGCAGGTGATCGGCATGGGCACCGTCGAGCAGCCCGTGTTGAAGAAGCAGGGGGACAACCTGCGCATTGATTGGGGCCACGTGTATGTGGGGGTGCGCTCCAGCCCGGCCAACCTCCTCGCCACCTTTGCCGGCGATCGCGCGAGACGAAAGTTCATCAGCAATGGCCGCCTGCCACTGGGCGAACCGGCCTCCACTCCCAAGGCCCCCGCAGCCGGGGCGCCGGTCATCGCAGCGGTCATACCGCTGGGCAACGTGGGCATGCTGAACAACCGCGGCACCTGCCACATCCTGCTGGCCTATGATGACGAGCGGTCCGTGCGTTACTTTGACCAGGACCTGCAGCCCTACTGGCGTCGTCACGGGATGGATGCCGCCCTGCTGCTGGACAACGCCGACGCGGAGCTTTCCGCCGTGCTGAAGCGTTGTGAGAAGTTTGATGAAAGGTTGATGCAGGACCTGGTTCGCGCCGGCGGCGAGAAATACGCACTCATGGCCGCGCTGGCCTACCTGGCCTACCGGCAGACCCTGGCGGGCTGCAAACTGGTGGCGGACGCCAACGGCGCCCCGCTGTTCTTTCCCAAGGAGAACAGCAGCAACGGATGCATCGGCACGGTGGATGTGATCTATCCCATGATGCCGTTCGGTCTGCTGTTCAGCCCGGGCCTGGCCAAGGCCACGCTGGTGCCCCCGCTGGACTACGCGCAATCCGGCCGCTGGCCCTTCCCCTTTGCCCCGCACGATCTGGGGCGCTATCCGCACGCCACCGGGCAGGTTTACGGCGGCGGGGAAACGTCCACGGACAATCAAATGGCGGTGGAGGAAACCGCCAACCTCCTGCTGCTGGTCGCCGGGATTGCGCTGGTGGAGGGCAACGCCGATTTCGCCGGACGCTACTGGCCGCTGCTCGAAAAATGGGCCGATTATCTGAAGGAAACCGGCTGGGACCCGGGCGAGCAACTGTGCACGGACGATTTCACCGGGCCCCTGGCCCACAATGTGAACCTTTCCGCCAAGGCCATCTGCGCGCTGGGCGCCTTTGGACAGCTCTGCGGATTGCGGGGCGACCCGGATGCGGCGCGGCGCTGGCATGACCTTGCCCGCGGCTGGGTGGATCATTGGGTGGATGCCGCCTACGATCGCGGTCATTACCGGCTGGCGTTTGACCAGCCCAACACCTGGAGCCAGAAATACAACCTGGTGTGGGACCGCCTGCTGGGTCTTGATTTGTTCCCCCCCAACGTGATTCGCGAGGAGATGGATTTTTATTTCAAGGTGCAGCTCAAATACGGGCTGCCGTTGGATTCGCGCGCCACCTTCACCAAGCTGGACTGGATCTTCTGGACCGCCTGCCTGACCGGCCAGCGCGGGGACATGGACCGGCTCATTGCTCCGACGTTCGAGTTTGCGAACAACACCTTTGACCGCGTGCCCCTGAGCGACTGGTACTTTGCCGACACCGGCCGGCGCAAGGGCTTCCAGGCCAGACCGGTTGTGGGCGGACTGTTCATGCCGGCGTTGATGGACCCCAAACTGCGCGCCAAATGGAGCA
>JALOTU010000478.1 GCA_025457725.1 Verrucomicrobiota bacterium | reverse complement strand
AAATACTTCCGCCTGCTTGTCGCCATCCCAATCCGCCACCTCGATGGCGCTGACCCCGGCCAGGCAGGGAAAGGACTTGGGCGAGGCAAAACCGGCGCGCTTTTGTTGCAGATACACCGACACCTGGCCCAGCTCCGGCTCGGCCACGAGCAGATCAGGGAGCTTGTCCCCGTTGACGTCGCCCCAGGCCACCCCGCGGCGAGCCTTGTCCGAACTGCGCAACGGCAGCACTTCAAGCTGGCCTTCCACCAGCTCGCCTGCCAGCGGTTTGGATTCCGTCTGAGCGAAATGTGAAATGGCAGCCCGACCGGACTGTTGGGCAATGGTGACGACCTGGAGTTCCCCTTTGGCGCGAAGGTTGTCAGCCCAGTAGGAGCGCACCGATGGCAGCTCGAAATAGAGCTCTGGACCCAGCTCGCCGCTGGCCTGCTGGAGTCGGAACCGGAAGGGCGTGGCGCTTTCCCAATTCACCAGCAACAGATCCTCCCGACCATCCGCATCCACATCGACGATCTGAACCGAGCGCACCGTGCCGGAAACCGGAATCCGCTCCGGCTCTCCCAGGGTCTTGTCCTCGGTCTGGGGCAGAAACCACAGGTGCTTCTCAGCCAACAGCACCAGGTCCGGCCGCGAATCCCCGTTGAGATCCCCGCATGCCAGTGCATTGGGCGTCAACTGTCCGTCCTGAATCGGCCAGCGCACCGGCGAACCCCACTGGTTGTCGCCTTCGTTATACTGCACCACCAACTCGTTGGGCTCGCCGTAATACGCGATGTCCGGGCGCCCGTCACTGTTCAGATCGCGGACAACCAGAGAGGCAATTCGCTTCTCGGACGCAATGGACTCGATCTTGAACCGCGCATCCGGCGGCAGCTCATTGATGTCCACGGATTCACCCGCCCCCGCCTCGCCCACCTCATTGGTTCGGCCCGGCCGGTTCAGAAGGATGTTGATCCGGGATCGCGCGTTGTTCACAAGTATCAAATCCTTCAGACCGTCCCCATCCACATCGGCGGCGTTCACCGCGGTGATGTAATTCTCGATGGGGAAAATCTCCGGACCGGTGAAGCTGAAGGGAAACTTGTCCTGGGAACGGTCCGCCGCCCCGGTGGTGCCCAGGCCGGCCACTAGGAGGAGGGCCAGGCCACAGGGAAACCGACTGTTGAAATGGTTGTTCATGGTTGAAAATCCGCCGGGGGGAAACACTGCCAACAGACCTCCACGATGACCAGCCTATTCCCCGATGTAGTGCATCGCCACGCGGCGGGCGTGGGCCACATGGCGGTGTTCCCAGATGTAGATGCCCTGCCACGTGCCCAGCGCCGGCTGACCGCCGCTCACGGGGAGACTCAGATTGACCGCAGTCAGGGCGGTGCGCACATGCGCGGGCATGTCGTCCTCCCCTTCCAACGTGTGCACGTATAGTGAATCGCCATCCGGCACCAACCGTTCGAAAAAGGCGTCCAGATCCCGGCGCACATCGGGATCCGCATTCTCCTGGATCAGGAGCGAGGCGGAGGTGTGGCGCAGATGCAGCGTCAGCAATCCCTGCCGGACACGCTCCCGCCGCAGCCATTCCAAAACGGAATCGGTAATCTCATGCAACCCCCGGCCCCGGGTTCTCACCACCAGTTCATGGCTTGTCTGCCGCATCTGCTCAAAGCAATTGTCGGATGCCCCGGGTCAACCGGAGATTCCCGCCGGCACGGCCAGGTTCACGATGGCTGGATCGGCATAGAGCGTGAACAGTCCTGCCTTCTCAATCCGGACCTCAATGATCTCGCCCCGATGCCGCTCACCGCCATCGAACACCACGATCCGGTTGCAACGGGTCCGACCCATCATGCGTGCCGCGTTCCTCTTGCTGGGTCCTTCCACCAAAATCTGCATCTGCGCTCCGATGAGGCCGGCATAACGGCGGGCGCCGATCTCATTGACCAGTTCCAAAATGCGGGCGTGGCGCTCCTCGATGACCTCGGCGGGCAGTTGATCCGGCAGGGCCGCCGCGGGCGTGTCCTTGCGCGGCGAATACTTGAACAGGAACGCGTTGTCGAACTCCACCTCGCGGCACAATGAAAGCGTCTCGTCGAATTCCGCCGGGGTCTCGCCGGGAAAACCCACGATGATATCGGTGGTCAGACCGATGTTCGGTCGCACGGCCCGCAGCTTGGCGACGATCTCCAGGAACCGCTCGCGGGTGTAGCCCCGGTGCATCCGTTTCAGCACGCGATTGCTCCCGCTTTGCACCGGCAGATGGGCGCTCTCCACCAGCTTGGGCAGACGGCCATAGGCCTCCACCAGGTCATCTCCGTAACCTTTGGGATGCGGCGAAGTAAACCGAATACGCTCCAACCCCTCGATGGCGTGCACGGCTTCGAGCAGTTGCACGAAACCGGACTTCCCGCCAAAAACCGGCACCTCGCGCCGGCCGTAACTGGTCACAATCTGTCCGAGCAACGTGATTTCCCTCACCCCCTGCCCCGCCAGGAGACGGCACTCGGCCACGATGTCGGGAATGGTGCGGCTGCGCTCCGCGCCGCGGGTGTAGGGCAC
>JALOTU010000477.1 GCA_025457725.1 Verrucomicrobiota bacterium | reverse complement strand
CAATCAGAACAAGGGGCTTCTGGAAGACTTCCGGCGGGCGCTGCCCGATTTTCGGCCGGAAGACAACGTGGGGTCTCCCTATTGTGTGCGACAATACGCGGTCGACGAACACCTGGGAGGCCGGAAAGGCCTGGCGGCTGCACGGAGGGAGCTCGCCAAGCGGGGGTTGAAGCTTATCCTCGATTTCGTCCCCAACCACGTGGCGCCGGACCACCCCTGGGTCGTCGATCATCCGGAATACCTCATTCAGGGAAACGCTGATGATGCGAGAAACGACCCGACCTCCTTCATTTCGGTGAGAGAAAGGGTGTTCGCCTGTGGCCGGGACCCTTTCTTCCCGGCATGGCCGGATGTGCTCCAACTCAACGCCTTTCAGCCAGGGCTACGGCAGGCGGTGATCGAAACCCTTGCGGGTATCGCTGGCCAGTGCGACGGGGTGCGCTGCGACATGGCCATGCTGATGCTGAACCGGATTTTCGAACGCACCTGGGGACACCGTGCAGGGCGGCCGCCGGCAGCCGATTACTGGGTTGATGTGATTTCCGCCATTAAAAAAGCGCACCCGCATTTCCTGTTCATGGCAGAGGCGTATTGGGACCTCGAGTGGGAGCTCCAGCAGCAGGGGTTCGACTACTGTTACGACAAGCGCCTCTATGACCGGTTGGAACACGATTCGGCCGAGAACGTGCGGCTGCATCTTTGCGCCGACCGCACCTACCAAGAAAAGCTGGTCCGTTTCATCGAAAACCACGATGAGCCGCGCGCCCTTGCGGCCTTCTCTTCCCAGAAGGAGCGTGCCGCCGCCGTGGTCATCGCCACGATCCCGGGGGCGAAACTCTTCCATGAGGGGCAGTTCGAGGGAAGAAAGGTCAGGCTACCTGTCTTCCTCGGCCGCCGCCCGGACGAGCCGGCCGACCCTGACCTCCCGGGTTTCTACCGCACGCTATTGGAGGCCGCCTCATCAGAGGGGCTGCGAGGGGGCCACTGGCAGCTGTGTAAATGTACAGGGTGGCCGGACAATGCGCGCTTTCAGAATCTTCTCGCCTGGTGCTGGCACAGGGCCGGGGAGCATCACCTGATCGTGGTAAATCTTTCAGACGGGAATGCACAGGGCCACGTGCGGCTGCCCTGGGATGAAATCAGGGGCAAGTCATGGCAGATGACCGACCTCTTTACCGGGCAACTGTATGAACGCAATGGAGACGAAATGTGCCACCCCGGACTGTACGTAGATCTTCTCCCTTGGGGATACCATGTCCTGACCCGATGGCTGCCGATATAGGGTGATTATTGTAAAAGGAGTATGGAATCGGGCATCTACACGTTCGACCGTACTGTCGCTTACCAGATCATGAATGTATATGCGGTGAAGATAGCGGGGGTGTTCTTTCTCGTACTCCTTTAGACGGTCAGCCACTTTTTGGGTATGAACACCACCTCGGACTCCTTGCCGCTCTTGGGACCGGCCAGCGTGATCTTCCGGTCCTGGATGTCCATGGGCCTGACCTTCAAAACCTCTCCGAAGCCTGCAAATTTTTGAGGAAGTTGAAAGAGGCCTTAAGACAGGAATACCGGTGACACTTGGTGGCGGGCTTAGCGGCAGTGGAAAGTCCGGTAAGGATATCAGTGCGGATGTTATCGCCGGAGCTATTGTCGCCTATCTTCTCATGGCCGTGATGTGGTCTAAGCTTTATGTCGTTCTGGAAACCACCCCGCCCGGGTCGTTCAACTTTCCTGCCGAGGTGCACGAATCCCAGCAGTCACTGCTCAGGTACTTTAGCGGTGATTGGAGCTTTCCTACAGGTAGGGACTAAGATCCTATTCTACTCCCCCCTCAATTTATGATAGATAAATTGTCGATCGGTGCCTGCGCGTTGGATACGAAACGTTTTTGGGAGATCAGCACTTGAAGGACTTGAATCGACTGCTTGAAATTATAGCGGATATTGCGGCGGGCCGCTATTCGAGCGATGTTATGGACCTCACCGGTCCGGATGCAACCGAACCCGTGCGAACCATCGCTGAAGCCATGGGCCTCATGATGGTAAAGGTCGAGGCTCGGGAGTACTACCTGGAAATGCTGAACAAACAGCTGGAGGAGATGAACCAGCAGATCCGACGCAACACCATTGCAACCGTATCTGCGATGGCCAAGACACTGGCAGCCCGCGATGCCTACACCGAAGGTCATGCCGAACGGGTCAGCCGGCTTGCCGGGCTGATTGCGGCTGAAATGGGCTTGAGCGAGGGGGAAACGGAGCTGGTAGAATTGGCCGGTTTGCTGCACGACATCGGCAAGATCGGCTTTCCGGATTGCCTATTTCTCCCTCACGAAGGGAACAATCCCAAAGCCGTCGTGCGCGAAATCACGCGACATCCGATCACCGGCCAGACGGCCAGGGATATCCCGAGCACCTCACGGGGGACGAAATCCCGCTGGGGGCAAAGATCATTGCCGTGGCCGATGCTTTCGACGCAATTACCTCCGACCGGCCCTATCAGAAAGCTCGAACGTTCGACGAGGGTTTTGCCATTTTAAAAAGCGGTGTTGGAGCCAAATGGGATACCGAATGCGTAGCCGCATTCGGGCGTATTCTGCCGAATATTCCCGCTCCCGAGGCGCATAGAGCGCCACGGGATAGACTTCTGTGTATATGGGATCATAATCAACCAACCCCGCCCCAAGGGGTGGGGTTGGTTGATTCGCCTATTGCAAGGGCGGCAAGATAAGACCAAGGTCTTATTTCAAAGGCATCAAAGCACCTGTTATAAATTGAAAAACGGTTTGACGCGCGCGGTGTCGTTCTACCTGCACA
>JALOTU010000476.1 GCA_025457725.1 Verrucomicrobiota bacterium | reverse complement strand
TCCACCGCCGGGCAGCCCGACAACGACACGTTGCTGAGCCGGTTCCTTGAATTCGTCGACCAGAAGCGCCTCACGCTGTATCCGGCGCAGGAGGAGGCGCTGCTCGAGTTGTTCGGCGAGAAAAACGTGATCCTCAACACGCCGACCGGCTCCGGCAAATCGCTCGTGGCCACCGCACTCCATTTCAAGTCGCTCGCCCAGGGCCAACGCTCGATTTACACCTGCCCCGTCAAGGCTTTGGTGAACGAGAAATGGCTGGCCCTGTGTGTCGGACTCAGCACCGGCGATGCCTCGGTGAACCGGGATGCGCCCATTCTCTGTTGCACCGCCGAGATCCTCGCCAACATCGCCCTGCGCGAAGGCGCCCGTGCCAATCTCCAGGATGTGGTCATCGACGAGTTCCACTGGTATGCGGATCGTGATCGGGGCGTGGCGTGGCAGGTTCCCTTGCTGACCCTGCCCCAATCGCGCTTTCTCCTGATGTCGGCGACGCTGGGCGACACCACCTTCTTCGAGGAGGAACTGACCCGGCTGACCGGGCGGGAGACGGTCACCGTCAAATCCGTCGACCGCCCCGTGCCGCTGGATTTCGGCTATTCCGAAATTCCCGTGGCACAAACCGTCGAGAAACTCGCGGCGGAAGGCAGGACGCCGGTGTATGTGGTGCATTTCACGCAACTGGACGCCGCCCAGAGCGCGCAGGATTTCACCAGCATCAATGTCAGTTCACGGGAGGAGAAGAACCAGATCGCCAACGAGATCGCCGGATTCAAGTTCACCAGCCCCTACGGACCCAACATCCGCAAGTGGCTCAAGCACGGCATCGCCATCCACCACGCCGGCCTGCTGCCCAAGTATCGCGTCCTCGTGGAGCAACTGGCCCAGAAAGGGTTGCTCAAGGTCATCTGCGGCACGGACACCCTCGGCGTGGGCGTGAACATTCCCATCCGGACCGTGTTGTTCACGCGCCTGTGCAAATTCGACGGAGAAAAGACCGGGATTCTCAGCGCGCGGGATTTTCATCAGATCAGCGGACGCGCCGGGCGCAAGGGGTTCGACGACCAGGGCTGGGTGGTGGCGCAGGCGCCGGAACACGAGATTGAAAACCTCAAGAAGGCCGGGAAGCAGGGAAAGAAGGCGGTCAAGAGCCGCCCCCCCGAACGCAACTTCGTGAACTGGGACCTGAAGACCTTCCAGCGGTTGATCGCCGCCCCGCCCGAAAAGCTCGCCTCCCGATTCCAGGTCACGCACGCCATGCTGCTTAACGTGCTCAGTCGGGAGGGCGATGGTTGCCGCGCCATGCAGAAGTTGATTCACGACTGCCATGATTCACCGAAGGAAAAGGCCGCGCACCGCAAGCGCGCCTGGCAGCTGTTCCGCTCCCTGCTGGACCGCCGGATTGTGGAAATTGTCCAGCCCCCTCCGGACTCCGCGGCAGGCAAGATCCGCGTCAACGTCGAGTTGCAGGACGATTTCTCCATGGACCAGACGTTGTCGCTTTACCTGATCGAGACACTGCCGCAACTGGATCCGGAATCGCCCACCTACGCCCTGGATTTGCTCACGCTGGTGGAATCCATCCTGGAAAACCCCGACGCGATCCTGCGCCGCCAGCTCGATAAATTGAAGGGCGCGGCGATCGCCGCCATGAAGGCGGAGGGGATGGATTACGATCAGCGGATGGAGGAACTCGAACGGCTGGAGCACCCGAAGCCCAACCGCGAGTTCATCTATGCCACGTTCAACGCCTTCGCCGACAAACATCCGTGGGTGGGGCAGGAGAACATCCGGCCGAAGTCCATCGCACGCGAAATGTTCGAGACGTTCCGATCGTTCGCGGATTATGTCCGCGACTATGAACTGCATCGCTCGGAAGGACTGCTGTTGCGGCACTTGAACAGCGTTTACAAGGTGCTGGCCCAGACGGTGCCCGACAATTTCAAGACCGAGCAGGTGCGGGAGATGGAGCTTTACCTGCGCACGATGATTCGCCAGGTGGATTCCAGCCTGCTCGACGAATGGGAAAAGTTGAAGGACCCGGCGTATCAGGTCGCCCCGGAAACCCGCGACCTGAAGCCCCCCGGCGCCGAGGAAGCCGCACGGGACATCACCCGCGACGCCAAGGCGTTCACCGCCTCCATTCGCAACCGCATCTTCACCCTCCTGCGCGCCCTCGCCATCGCCGATTACGAGGCCGCCGTGGAATTGCTGAACACCGCCGGCGCGGGGAGCGAAGCGTCCATCGAGCCTGACCGGGAGAAGCCGCCCGTGGCTCCGGCCGCACCCGAGGCGGACGCCTGGACAGTGGACCGATTTAAGGGGATCATGGACGCCTACCATGCGGACCATGCCCAGCTGCGCCTGGACCCGGAAGCCCGCAACATCCGCCACACCTACGTGACGCCATCGGACGAAAAACGCACCTGGCGGGTGCAGCAGATGTTGGTGGATCCCGACGACAACAACGACTGGGTGGCAGAATTTGACGTCGATCTTGCGAAATCCAGGGAGGCGGAGGATCCCGTGATGACGCTGCAGCGGATTGGGCCGCTCGGCTGAGTCGCTGCCTGAGCCTGCAGGCTCTGGCTTGTAGGCGTCTGAGAGAGTTGGGGCGGTTTAGCAAAAACTCTAGCCGCGATTTCGTATCGGATAGGGGTAGCGCTGGTTTATAACCGGCCTGGGGTCGGCTGGCATGGAGGTGGATTCAATTTGCCGGCTGGAAAGCCGGCGATACCTCCGGCGATACCTCCCGGACCAGGACGAGTCTGCCCTGTGCCATGGACCGCCTCCGCTTGCTTAACAGAATGCCGGTCCTATAATGCAGTAGCATCCAAACGATCCCATGAAAACGTTCCTGACCGTTCTCATTACTTGTCTGGTCCTTCTCGCTGCGGGGACGTCGGCCCTGCTCGGCTGGCAGTTTCTTGAGGGCAAAGAGCGGACTGCCGCTCAGGCGCAATTGGCTGCTGAACTGGCCCAGTCCAGGGAGAAGGTGGCGGTGTTGACGGCGGAAAAAGCCAGTGCCGCGGAGAAGTTGAGATCACTCGAAGCGTTGGAAAAGGAACTGCGCGAGCGGGTGGACTTATTGGAAACCGCCGCGAAAGCCGTGGACGAGGCCACTCCACGCCCCTACCGGGTGCGGGCTTTCCTCGGTCGGGACAACGTGGGCGACGCCTGGATCGTCCCTCACAACGTGCAACGGGATGCGGAATCGGGCCGTTACACGTATGAGCCGGTGCTCGTCATCGATGAGGCGTCGAGGAACTACTTCACCGCACCTGCCACCGAGGATGTGGAACGCGAGGTTTACACCACGGAGATCATCCAGGAAACCTACGGCTATCCCTATTCCTATTATGTCACCCCGGGCCGACCGGGGAGACCCGGCCATCCCCCGGGCAAACCGGAGCAACCGGTGCCGCCCACCCCCGGCGAACCGGAGTCGGAATATCAACCGAACATCCGCAACCAGGTGTTTGCCCCGACCATGAGGACGGTCAACACCCG
>JALOTU010000066.1 GCA_025457725.1 Verrucomicrobiota bacterium | reverse complement strand
GCCTGGCGACTGGTCTCGCTGCCAAAATGGCGCGCCTTGCGGGACAGCCTGCGAACCCGGTCAAGTCGTTGGAACACCTCCCTGCCCGCCTGCTCCAGTATGATCTTATCCAGCCGCCCAACCAGCTGCCGGATCTCTGTCTTGAGTATTTTGCTCATGTCGTCTGCGGCCGCAATTCCTGCCATTGACCAGGCCGGTGCGCGGGCAGCTCCTGGTTGGCCGGACCGCCTCCGGCTGTTCTTCAGGCGTGGTTTCAGCGTCGGAAATCGAACTCTGAATCGACGGCCTCTCCAACGCAATCGAGCTGCGCCGACAGAATCTTGAGGGCAAACCCTCCGGGCTGTAAACTCCTATCACCGACCTCCGGACTGAAGTGAACGCCAGGTCGGAGCCGCGAGCGGCCAACCGCGCAGGCCGGCGAGAGCTGCGCCGCCGGCCTGTGTGGATTCTTTTCCAGCACCGCGGCCTTCCCACCCGGAGGCATTACCGCGATCGCGGTCATTCGCGCCAAGGGTCCGCCGCCGATCGTGCCAGGGCGGACCGGATGCTTCAATGGCTCGGTCGGTCGATTGCATTCCGCAAGGTAGGTTTCGTGCATTCAGTGGACCTTCTCGAAACCATTGCCGAGGTATCGCCAGAAGAGCTTTCCTGACCCCTCCATGGCAAACAGGTTGACCCAGCCGTTTTCAATCAACTCCCGCACGCCGGGCTGGATCACGAGGACGCTTTCTATTGCGGCAGGCTGAGCCTCGATGAAAACGCTCAGGCGCACCGGCTCGTGCATCCACTTCGTGCCGCTGTGCAGGGATTGCATCGGCAGGCCGGCCTGCAAGTCGCCGCCGTTGCCCTGCCAGACACCGAATGTGCCTACCACATTGTGAATCGTCTTGTCGCCGCTGCCGAACAGCCGGTTGTTCACGGTCGAACCGTAGTATTGCAAGTTGATCCAGCTGGCCACGACCATCGGAGCCGTCAGGATCAGCGTCAGCACGGATTTGTCTTTGTCCTTGCTCGCGTCGTAATTGTGCAGAAACGTCCGGCCACCCAGGTTCAAACCCTTCGTGCGCTCACGCGGCGCGGCGATGAAAGCCGCGTTGCCCGCCAGCCCCCACTCGGGCCGCACCTGCGCCCAGTCGCGGCTGCGGAGGAGCACCTTCTCGTCCAGCCGGGCTGCCGGCAAACCATCGAGGCCGAGTGAACCCGCCCGCTCGCGGCGCGATTGCCGGGAGGCCCCAGACAGCCATTGCCTGATTTTCTCCAGCTCCGGCGCCAGTCCGGCGGAATCGGACTCCGCATCGTAAAGCACCACTTCGTCCGTGGTGGTATTGTGCAAACCGGCGATGAACACCGTTTCTTCGGGAATGTGAATGCCACGCTCCTTCAAACCGGATCGGACCGCCGGCTTGTTCAGGATCGCGGCGGCCACGCGCGCATTGGCGTCGCCGGCGTGACCGCCGCACGCGCCGCAGTCGAGCGCCGAGCCATAAGGATTATTCGTCGTGGCGCTTCCATGGCCGCAGATCAGCACAATCCGCGCGAAATTCGAGGTCAAACCCATGTTCGTCAACGCTCCGGCCGCCAGGGCGATTTGGTCGGCGAGTAGAATGCCGGTTTCTGAATCGTGCCCGTGGTGATGAACGCAGCAAACTTCGCGCTCGATTTGCGGGCCGAACGCCTGCCGGATTCCGCCCGCAGCGAAGGCGGATTCCGCCCCGGCCAGCACCAGCGAATCCTTGACCAGTTTCACACCAAACCACAGCCCCATCGTTTCCACGAAAGAGAAGCACGAAATGGCCGAGGTTTTGAAGGAGTTCCACGCGCCCGCCACGGTCCGCCGGAACGTCAAGCTGCGCAGGAGTTTTCCCTCGTCCGCCGCCGTGCTGTGCCGCAACGACTCGCGCACCTTGAGTTTCGGGGTGAGCAACACGGGACAACAAGCGCCACCCCTGGGCTGGCCAAAGCGCAGATATTCGATCGTCATCCCGAAAAACCCGGCAAACCCGATTGTCTCAATCTCCTCCGATTGTGCCTCCAGCGACCGTCGGAATACTTCCGAGCGGACATCAATGCAGAAGACCGCCTGCAAGGACTTTTGCCCCGCGGCAAACGGTCGGGTGGCATTGGATTGCAACTTTGCAATCAGCTCGCGCTGATACCCGTGTTCCAATGCCAGCAGGGCGACGTAACGCGCCAGCAAATCGGAGGGAATATCGCTGCACTCAATTTGCAGAGTCGCGGTTTGACGCTTCCATGCCTTGCCGACATCGGGTTCGCTGCCGAACCGGCTGAACAGGGCGAGGTCATGGGCCAGCCTGATGGCGAGCAGGTGTGCAAGCGCCTCATCTGGGACCCCGGCCAAGAGGTTCTCGCGGACCCGAAACTGCACATAGCTGCTCCAACCGGGAATGCTCAGCAACTGTCGGTGCAGAAAGTCCGCCTGCCCTGCTTCCGGAACACCAAGTCTGGCCAGCGCTCGGCGAATCAATTCGTTGGGGTCGTCCGGCAGGGCCGCCACGAAGTCGCGGAAGGCTTTCAAGCCGTTGAGTTCGAGGTTGGTGTCAAGCCGGGCCGCCGCCTTCCACGCCGCAAACAGCCCCAAATCACGCCACGGCATCCGCCACGAGGACTGGCCCTGGTCGTAATAGGCCGAACACCACTTGGAGATTTCCTCGACCACCAAGGCGGCCCAGGAACTTTGCGTTTCCGCATCCAGAAGATCTGCAAAGGTCAAAAGCCGCCACTCCCCCACTGCCGATGTTGATTCCTCCAACGCAGTTTTCAACTCAGAGAGTCCCATGAAATTGGCCGTTTCACCACTTCCCGGCGGCAGGGTCCGCCGCAGAAGTTCCATCGCCGCGGCCGAATCCTGCTCCTGAATCCGACCGGACGCGATTTGCTCCACGTAATAGTCCGCCGGCAAAAAGATGTCGCCGTGGCCGGTTCTGCGAATCAGCTGAGCCGCCCCGAGGAAATGCCGGTCACTCAGGCCGACAAACGGATTCACCGCCACGAAGTGCTTCAGGGTCCAAAGGGGCGGGATGCGTTGGCAGGCCGACTCGATTGCTTCCGCAAGGGACGGATTCATGGCTGAGACGGCGGGTTCAAGTGTTGCGTTCATGATTTGAGTTCGAGGCGTTCTTTAGCGGCCAGAGTGCCGCCACAAACCGGTTGGCCAGCGTGTTGAAGTAAAATCCATTCCGCGCGTGGACGTAGACTTTCTGAAACCAGGGGCGGCTGGTCCATTGCGGCAACTCGGTCTGCACCACCAGCACCCCCAGGAACAACGCCAGCACGGTGGCCGCCACCAGGATTCCGGGCCAGGAACCAAGCTGCGAATTCGTCCAGTCATTCTGGCCCAGCAATTCGCCAAACACCTGGTGCAACGCAAAGAACACCACCACGATGCCGCCGCCGAACACCGCACCAAAGGCAGCGAGCTTCAGGTTCAGCGTTTGACTCCACAAACTCCACAACGAGTAGGCCAGGGCCATTGCGAAGGCGCTGCCCAACACCAGCAATCCTGGTTCATCTCGCAAATGCTCCTCAAAGCACAAGGCGCCGACGATCGTCAACCCCACAGCCACGATGAAGGAAGCCAGGAGCGTGAACGGATGCGCATTGGGCTGGCCGGTCGGTGTCCATGCGAATTTGGCGAGACTCACCATGCTGCCGGACGACAGGAATGCGTGCGCCTTGTAGAGGGAGTGCGCCACCAGATGCAGCGTGGCCAGCGCAAACGCGCCCAGGCCGCATTCCAGCATCATGAAACCCATCTGCGCCACGGTGGAGAAGGCCAGCGACCGCTTGACGCTGGCGTGCGTGAGCATAACCAAGGAGGCGAACAGCGCCGTAAACGCGCCGAACAGAGCCAGCGTGGACAGCGCCCCCGGCGACAGGGTGACAAGTGGATTCAGCCGGATGATCAAAAACCCGCCGGCATTGATGATGCCCGCATGCATCAGGGCGGAAACCGGCGTTGGCGTTTCCATGGTGTCCGGCAACCAGCTGTGAAACGGAAACTGTGCCGACTTTAACATCGCCCCGACGACAAGCAGGAGGCAGATGGCGCTGACGGTGAAATGCCCGGTGGCGAGGCCGGTTTCATGCGCCAACCTGGCGGCCGCGAACAGTTCGGAAAACCTCCAAGTATGAAAGTGCTGGTAGACCAACACGATGACCGCGAGCAAACAGATGTCCCCCAGGCGGCTGATGATGAATTTCTTGCGTGCGGCCAGCAGCGCGCCGGGGCGGTCGGAATAAAAGACCAGCAATTGATGCAGGCTCAGGCTGGTCGCGGTCCAAGCCACTGCGAGTTGAACCAGGTTGCCGGAAACCACGATGGCCAGCACCGAACCTCCCGTGAGGCACAGCCACTTGGCGAATCTTCCCTGTTGCGGATTTCCAGCCAGATAATTCACCGAATAGCGCGTCACCACCACGAGCAGGAATGCCACCAGCAGCAAGACGATCGCGGAGAGATTGTCAAAATACACACCCAATTGAAATGGCCCGGCGATCCTCCAAACCACATCAACCGGCCCGAAACCCGCCCGGCACAGGCTCGCCGCCAGGGCCAATCCCAATGCGACCAGGGCGGCCGTCGCAGCGGCGCGGGCGGCTTTCTGCCCTTGACGGTTTAGCCAGGCGGCTGGCGTCAGGCCAAGGCCCAGCAAGATGATCGGTCCGGCTGCGGCCAGTGCCGCGGTCAACAGTTGAGGAATGTCATGCTGCATGCTGATTTCAACCACGCCCGCAGCCTAGCGGACAGCCGGTATTCGTACAAATAGATTGTTACTATCCTATCGTTCGGTTATTCCGATTTCATGAATTCGGCGTTCGAAAACCCGGAATGGTTGAATTACCACCATCTGCGACACTTTTGGATGATCGCACGGCATCGAAGCGTGACGCGGGCGGCGGAAAAAGTGAAGGTTTCGCAATCCACCCTGAGCGAACAGCTCGCGGAGCTGGAAGGCTGGCTTGGCCAGCCGCTCTTTGACCGGCGCGGCAAGCAGCTTCACTTGACCGACGCTGGACGCATCGCCCTGGAGCACGCCGAGACAATCTTCACCACGGGGCACGAATTGATCACGCGCTTCCGCCAGTCAGGCGCGGCCCGGCAGCGCATCCTGCGCATCGGCGCAGTCGGGCCGCTCTCGAAAAACCTCCAGTTCGATTTCATTCAACCGATTCTCGCCGACGCGCGGACGAAAGTCGTCGTCGTCGCAGGTGCGTTGGACGAGCTCACGCGACAGCTGCACGAGCACCAGCTGGACTTGGTATTGTCAAACATTCCGCTGCGTGCCGATCAGGAGCCGAATGTTTTCACCCACCTGCTCGGCGAAGTTCCTGTCTTTCTGGTCGGGGGAAGGAAGCTGAAATTGTCGCCCGGAAGCTTCCCGAAATTCCTCAGGGATGTGCCGCTGTTCCTGCCCAGCCGTCAAAGTGCTGTGCGTGCGAACTTCGATTTGATCCTGGCGAACGCCGGCATCGAGCCGTTCGTTCACGCCGAGGTGGACGACATGGCGCTGCTGCGCCTGCTGGCGCTTTCCGGGGAAGGTCTGGCGCTGATCTCGAAAATTGTCGTCGAACGCGAACTGCAATCGTCCGGGATCAAGTTCATGCGCCGGGTTCCAAAGTTGGCGGAAAGGTACTACGCGCTGACCGTGCGCAAACGCTTCGCGAACGCCTGGATGGGTGAAATCGTCGAAACCTTCCGCCACCGGCTCAGGGAACTCGCCGCAACGTCTTGATGGAATGACGCAGCCAGTGTCCCTTCACCCCTTGGCGGGCAACTCCGCGCGCTTGCGCACGATGCCCCGGCCAATGAACCGTTCCACGGCCCGCAGATCGGCCTGATCCTCGGGGGTCACGAAACTGATGGCGTCGCCAATTTCCTTGGCCCGGCCCGTCCGGCCGATGCGATGGACGTAATCCTCCGGGTGCAGCGGGAAGTCGTAATTCACCACGTGCGAAATCCCATCCACATCAATGCCCCGCGCGGCGATGTCCGTGGCCACCAGCACGCGCACGGCGCCGGATTTGAAATCCTTGAGCGCCCGCAGGCGCTGGCTCTGGGAACGGTTCGAGTGCAGCGTCGCCGTCCGAATCCCCTTCCGCTCCAGTTGCCGCGCGATCCGGTCCGCCCCGTGTTTCATGCGTGAGAACACCAGCACCATGTCCATCTGCGGGTCGCCCAGAAGATGGAACAGCAGGCCGGACTTCAAGTGCTTGGGCACCTCATACACCAGCTGCGTGACCGTCTCGGCCGGATTGGACCGACGTCCGATTTGCACCCGTTTGGGTGCGTGTTGGAATTCGTGGGTGAGTGCTTCGATTTCCTGCGAGAGGGTCGCGGAAAACAGCAGTGTCTGGCGTTTCCGGGGCAGCTGCCGCACAATCTGACGAATCGAGGGCAGGAAACCCATGTCGAGCATCCGATCGGCTTCGTCCAATACCAGGAACTGAAGTCCGGAGAAGTCACCGTTGCCCCGGCGCATCAGATCCAGCAGTCGTCCTGGACAGGCGACAATGACATGCGTCCCCGCTTGCAAAGCGCGGATTTGCGGCTGTTCCCCCACCCCGCCGAACACCGTCGCCACACTCAAGGGCAGGTGTCTGCCGTACAGGCGGATGTTTTCCTCGATCTGCACCGCCAGTTCGCGGGTGGGCGCGACCACCAACATCCGCGTGCCGCGCCCCCCGGCCCCGGGTTGCACGGCCAGCTTCGTCAGGATGGGCAGCGTAAAGGCCGCGGTCTTGCCGGTGCCGGTCTGCGCGATCCCAATCAGATCATGTCCCGCAAGGATCTGCGGGATGGCCGCCGTCTGGATGGGGGTCGGCTCGGTGTAACCGGCCTCCTGCACCGCCTGAAGTATTCTGGCCCCAAGACCTAAAGCACGAAATGGCATGGCCGCTCAACCTAACAGGAGCGGAGGCAATAGCACGCAATTAAGTTTGCGGAGCCCGGCCGGGAGCCTGATTGGGCGTGGGGGCGGAAGAGCGGTCGGACTTGAGCTTCTTACGGCGCTTCTCCTCTTTCTTGGCTTTCTTGTCCAATTCCCGGCGGCGTTTTTCAAACTGATAATTTGGTTTTGGCATGTCGTGCGAGTCAGTTTGCCAGATTGGATCGAGCGGCACGAGCATTGAAATCCCAGGAAATATCCGCCGCCCTTCACGCCGGCGTGCGGAACCGCTGCGGGCGCTGATGGACACACCCCGGCGGATGCTGCCTGAGTCAAGATTTCCCGATCTTGAGCCTGCCCTCGTCAAGATCGATGAACTCAAACATGGTCTGCACGGTGCCGGGCGGGAGACCGATTTCAGCCAATCGCTCGTTCAAGCGCTGCGTGGCGCCATCGCGCCAGCCACGCTTGGTCATGAAGGCATTCCATACTTCAATCTCCTGGTCGTCCGGCTGGCGACCGTGCTGGAAAACCCACTCGAGCAATTCCACATCGCTCTTGCCGCCCCGGATCGTCTCGGCCTCGAGCGCGGCGTAATCAATCCCGAGAAACTGGCAGCAGCGCCAATCGAAACTGCCCTTCATGGCAGTGCCCCGCGCCGCCTGCCAGCCTTCCGGCAGCTTTCCCGTAGCGGCCAGCCGGATCTTGTCCAGCATGCGACCGAAGTAAACGATGCCGTTGACTTGATCCGAAGGGCTGCGCAGGCCGGAAATGAGGGTGGGATAGGGTAGTGCCATAATCTTGACCGGAGCATCCCTGAATCCGGCCCTCAAGTGAAGTGCATTTCTGTGCATTTCTGTGCACAAAACCGTAACGGTGCGTGAACACCGGGGGGACTCCGTTCAGAGGCTTATGCCCGTCGGGAGGCGCTCGCCTCCTCCCAAGGCTTGGGATTCAGCCAAGGGCGAAACCAGCGTGTCAGCCGGGGCATCACCGGCCAGGTGAGACAGCACACAAAGATCAACGACACACAGAACAAGTTCAGTGCGAGCGGCAATTTCTGCAGTTGCGGTGACAGAAAAAACCGATCAGCACACCGACAGGATAGGCGCCGCGCATCCCCGCAGGCGGATTGAACAGATCGCCCACCACGAGGCGTTCGGCCAGCTTCGGGTAAGATGCGCGCGCTTCCGCAATACCCGTGGGTACGATATCCAATCCAAGGGCATCCATCCCTTGCGCCACCGCCAGTGCCACCTCGTGCCCGTGACCGCAACCCGGCACCAGCGCACGACCACGAACAGCCTGCCGCTCCAGATGCTGCTTCATGGGCGGCGACGATGCGCCTTTGTTCCAGAACGCGTCGCCCCTCTGGTCGATCTCCTCCAGTTCGCAGGCCATCACCCCTTCGGCGGCCACTGCGCACCGCCCAGTTCCTGGGGCAACTGCGCCGGGTCCGTCGGGTAGATCAGGGACATGTCCGGCCGGGCCTTGGCACCAGGCAGGAATTCCAACTCCTCCGGCGCCCCGACAATGAGCCAGAGCACCTCGGCGTCGGTGTCGTTGAACACCTGGCGCAACAGGTCCGGGCCGACCAGCACGCCCCCATAACGGGGAACGGTCAGGGTCTCATCGCCGACGCGCATGCGGCCCGTGCCCTCCAGGACAAAATAGAACTCCTCCTGTCGGATGTGCTTGTGCAAGGTGTTCGCACTCATGGGCGGCAAGCGCCACAGGCGCGCACTGAGATTTTCGCTCCCGGTGCGCTCCAGAAAATCCGCGTTCGGAATGCGCATCAGGTTGGACGGCCGCCAGTGGAGGTCCTCCGGTCTGATAAGGTGGTAGCCTTGGACGGTTTTCATGGATGGTTCAACCCAGGTC
>JALOTU010000065.1 GCA_025457725.1 Verrucomicrobiota bacterium | reverse complement strand
TGCCCCCAGGCTCAGCAGGCTGGCGGCAATGCCGCTCTGCAGCATCAGGTCGCCGGTGAACAGCATCGAGAGCGGGATGGCCACCGCCACGATCAGCCCGGCGCGGAGGTTGCCGAGGAACGCGAACAGGATGGCGACCACCAGCAGCGCGCCGGCCAGCAGATTGTGTTTGACGGTGTCGCCCATGAGCATGAAGCCCAGTCCCAGCACCGCTTCCCCCCGCCCCTCCGCGGTGACGGCGCCCCGGCGGATCTCATGATCCACCTGCACGGTGGCCACGTCGCTGACGCGGACCGGAATGCCGTCATGGGCCGAGATCACGATGTCGCCGATCTCCCGCGTGTTGGTCGTCAGGCCGATGCCGTGGACGAGCAGCGATTCGCCCCCGCGCACCACCTGACCGCCGCCGACGTTCTGGTTGTTGCGCTCCAGCGCCTCCACCAGCTCCTCGAGAGTGACGCCGTGCTTGACGAGACGATCGGGGTCGGTCACGACATGATACTGCTTCTCATAGCCACCCCAGGAATTGACCTCCGCCACGCCGGGAACCTTGCGGAGTTCCTGTTTGATGACCCAGTCGTGCAGCTCGCGCAGTTCGGCCAGCGTGCGATCCGGGGCGTCGGAACGCACGATGTAATGGAACACCTCGCCGAGGCCGGAGGAAATGGGGCCGAGCTGCGGTCGTTCCACACCCGCGGGAAGCTCGATGGCCTGGAGTCGTTCCATGATCAGCTGGCGCGCCAGGTAGACCGAGCTGTCGTCGTCAAAGGTCGCCACCACCTGCGACAATCCGAACTTGGAGATGGAACGCACGTTCTGCAGGCCCGGCAGGCCGCTCACCGCCAGCTCAATCGGCAGGGTGACCTGCTGCTCGGCCTCCTCCGGATTCAGCGAGGGCACGCTGGTATTGATTTGCACCTGCACCGGCGTGGTGTCGGGGAACGCGTCCACCGGCAGATTGAGCAGGGCCCGACCCCCAACGAACACAAGGAGGCCGGAGAAAACGCAGACCAGCAGGCGGTTCTTCAGGGAGGCGAGGATGATCCAGTTAAGCATGGGTTGGGAATGTCATTCATGGGCGCAACCGGCGCCCAGGCGGGAGAGCAGCAGCTGTGATTTCACGGCGAAGCCGGCCTGCGTCACCACCGGGTCGGACGCAGCCAGTCCGGCGAGGATTTCCTGACGGTCGCCCTGCCGACTGCCCAGACGCACGGCGCGCGCCTCGAACAGATCGTCGGCGAGCCGCACGAAGACCAGCGGCCTGCCATCCACAAGCTGAATGGCTGACGCGGGAACCATCAGCGCCCCGCCGGAGGGCTGGGTGATGATGCGGGCGCGCGCAAACATCCTGTCCCTCAGCTGTCCCGCCGGATTCGGAATCTCAGCGCGAGCGCGGGCCATGCGCGTCCGTTCGTCCACCGCCGGGCCAATCCACGTCAGACGCCCGGTAAAGACCTCGCCCGGCAACGCATCCACAACCACCTCGACCCTCTGGCCGGTTTGAACCCGGGACAAGTCCGTCTCGGGAATGCTGAGTTCGGCCCACATCACCGACCGGTCCGCAACCACGAACAGCGCCTTGCCGGGCTCGACCAGGGAACCGCGCACGGCGCTGCGCTCGACAATTTCGCCGGTCAACGGCGCGCGGACATCCAGCAGCACCGCCTCCCCCGGGGTCTCGCTCATCTGATCGATCTGCTCCTCGCTGAAACCCAGCGTGTGCAACTGCTGGCAGGCGGCGCGGTGCGCGGCTTCCGCCTGCTGCAAATCCGCCTCCGCCGTCACCCGCTCGAGGCGCAGCCGGCGCTCGCGTTCCAGCGTCTGATGGGTCAACACCGCCTTGGCCACCGCCTCGGCAATCGAGGCCGACCAGAGCGTGGCCACGGTTTGTCCCTCCTCCACAAGGCTGCCGAGATCGGCGTCCACCGATTGAACGATGCCCCCCACCGGCGCGACAATCTGCGCCAGGCGGTTCTGGTTGAAGGCCAGCTCGGCGAGACATTCAATGGCCTCCCCGAGGCCTCCCGGTTTGCCCCGGTCGGTTTCGACACCAACCATCCCGGCCGACGCGGTGGACGGCATGCGGACCTTGATGCCCTCACCGGGCTTCAGTGCGCCAACGACGTCGGGGCGACAGATCCCGCACTCGGCTTCCGGAACACCGTGCTCCGAACACATCAGCGGCGCGTTGTGGTCGGCCCCGCCCTCGCCCGCCTCGATTTCCGGGTGGCACAGAAAGCACTCGTCCTCATAGAGCGAATGTTCTGCGCACCAGGCGCGGCCGGTTTCCTGCAGCTCCGGATGACATCCCCAGCAACGATCCTCATAGCGATCATGTTCGGCGCACCAGAGCCGGCCGGGCTCGCGCAACGACGCGTCGCAGATGAAGCAACGGGCCACTGGGGCGCCATGCAGAACACAAACCGCCCCGTCCACCCGCGGCGTGGAGGGGCCGTGGTTGTGCCCCGCGTGAGGATCGGCCTCACGGGGTTGCTGCGGGTCGGAACATCCGGCGGCGAACAGCAGTGCGATGGCAACGGGCAGTGCGACAGGATTCATGGGGGTGCGATTCATAGGCATGTGGGATCAGGGTTGTGGGACGGGCGCATGGAACAGCGCCTCGAGTTCCGCCCGGGCGATGGCGAGTTGCAACAGTTTCCGCTGGTAGGTGAGCTGGGTTTCCGCGGTGGTGCGTTGCGTGTCCAGCAGGTCAATCAAGCCGAATTTCCCATCCGCGAATCCGGTTTGCACCAATCGAAGTGCTTCGTCGGCCTTGGGCAGGATGCGCTGGCGATACCCCTCGACCTGCGAGGACGCGGCCTGGTAACGCTTCAACGCGACGGCCCAGGCCCGTTCGAGTTCACGTCTCACCACCGCCAACTCCGCGTCGGCCTCCTCGATGTCCGCGAAGGCCTCCGCCTTGTGTCCCTTGGCTGAATCCAGCAGCGGCAACGGGATGGCGAAGCCGAATTGGACAATCGACTGGTCCGTCTCGCCCAGACGCCCCCCGGAGACCGCCGCCGTCACATCCGGGTAGGGTTGCAGGCGCGCGCGGCGCAAACCCAGTTCGGCGCGATCCACCCGCGCGCGGGCGGCGACCATGCTGGGGTGCGTGTGGATCCAGTCGCTGACAGAAGCCTGGAGCAGCCGGTCCTCGGGTTGTTCGGCAAGCGACCCCTCGATCCGCATCTGTTCGAGGTTGCGAACATTGAGGAGCAGGGCCAGCGTTTCGCGCGCCGCAACCGCCTCCAGGCGGAGGTCATCCAGTTCGGACCGCGCCTGCTCGAGCTGGATCTCCGCCCGCAACTGCTCCTGGTAGGCCGTGGCTCCCGCCTCGACTCGCTTGCGGGAACTCTCGGCTGAGGATTCGGCCACTAGGACCAGATGTTCCCCGACCTCCACCGAACGGTCCAACGCCAGGACGGTGGAGAACGCGGCCTTGACGTCACGGACCAGTTCAAGCCGATAAAGTTCGAGCCCGGCCTGGGAGAAACGAACATCCGAGGCGCCGATCTGGCGGTCGAGCTTCTTCTTCCCCGGCCACGGGAGTTCCTGGGCCACCCCGATCGTCTGCTTGGCGTCCGAGAATTGTCCCCCGTTGCTGACCGGCCATTCCTCGACCTGGAACACCAGCTCGGGATTGGACCATCGTCCCGCCTGCCAGGCACGACCCCCAGCGGCATCGACACGCGCCCCGGCCGCGGTCAGGGCGGGCTGGTTGGCCAATGCCAGCCCGATGGCATCGTCCATCGTCAAGACCCCGGCGGCCGATGGCGATGGACCCGGATCCGCGGAGCCGGCCGCAACGGAACCAACCGCCGCCAGCAGGCCGATGAAATGTGTATGAATGCGCATAGATTGTTGAACAGACTTGCAAGGGAATGAAACCAGCGCAGTCGATCGGCATGGAAACCAGCCATCGGACTGCGAACGTTGGAATCGAACTGCCGCGCGAGGTTCGCCGGCAGTGTCCTAACAGGAAGGAGCCCTGGGTGCGGGAGCCGCGCGCAGGGTGAAGATCCAGGAAGGCGAAACCTCAGGAGGGGCCGGGGTGCCGGCGGACAGCCGCAACACATTCAGCGTATCCTCCACCGGCGCGGTTGGGACCAACTCCACCACCTGGGGAGGAACAGGAAGCAGGCAGGGTTCGTCCCGGAGCTTGTAGAGGCCGGATTCGACCGCAGCGCACACATCGGACGAGCAATCATCCTGGTGAGGAGCCGTTGAAGAGGGCGCCTCCTCGTGGGTGCAGCAGGACAGCAGCTCCCATTCAAGAACGGATTGCATCTGGCAATGCGCCGTCGCCGGCACCCAGAGCGCCAGCAGCACGATCGCAATCGCATTTCTGAACCAGATCACGGCAGGGACCTTACCACCAGAACCAGTGATTTCAACCCAGAAGACTCCGACCGAAAATCGAGGCGGCGATCCAATGCGAACGGGGGCGGGGCCAAACCACCCCGCCCCCTTCGCAGACGTGCGGAATCCGTCCTATCGTTGAATCTGGCCGCGGATCTCGCCGTTGGGATTCGCTGCCGTGTGCAGGTTGATGTAAGTCAGGCCGTCAACAAGATACCCGATCGGGTCCGAGGGGAGCGCCGTGGAACCGCTGAGGAATCCAGAGTTTCCAAACGCCCCTCCATTGAATGGACCCAAATCGATCAAGACCCCGGCCGTGCCGAACAGACTGCCCGGACCGTGGATATGCGCGCCGGTGGCGACGCCCGTCAGGTCTCCGTAGGCCACGACAAAGCTCAGCGTGTTTCCCGCGAGAGCAAGCACTCCCAATCCCGTGCCTGGTGAGGCGTTCGGCGTCGGCCGCTCATTGATCCCGCTGAGGTGCGCCATCATGAGCGCCGGGGCAATCTGACCGCGGAGTTCCCCTCCCGGATTCGCGGTCGTGTGGACGTTGACATAGGTCAGACCCCCGAGGAGCTGATTGCGTTGATCGGGTGTCAGTATCACCGAACCGGACAGGGTGCCGCTGCTGCCGAAGCCGGTTCCGTTGAACGGGCTGAGATCCACCAGCACCGCGGCGGAACCCGACGCGGCGGCGGGTCCGTGGATGTGCGCGCCAATGGCCGTTCCGCTCAGCGATTCATATTGGACATTGAAGGTCAACCGCTGCCCCTCCAGCAGGAAGGTGGCGGAACCGGCGGCTGCATTGGTGACGGGAGTCGGACGTTCCGCCAGTCCGCTGAGCCACGCGGACAGGGGCACCGCGGAGGGCTTGGCCAGGATCTGACCACGAATCTCCCCGCCCGGATTGGTGCCGGTGTGAATGTTGATGTAGGTCTGGCCGTTGATCACGTGCCCGAGCTGGGATGGCGTGAGCACGACAGGGCCGGAGAGGCTCCCGCTGGTCCCGAACGATCCATCGACGTTTCCAGCAAGATTCACCAGCACACCCGCGAAGCCGTCCATTGTGGCCGGACCGTGAATATGCGATGCCGACGCCGACGTTGTCAGTCCCGAGTAGGTGAGATTGAGATTCAGGGTGTTGCCCACGAGGGTCAAAGTCCCCAGGCCGCGGCCGGGCGTGTTCACGGGTGTCGGCCGTTCGTTGGCACCGTTGAGATCCACCTGCATCAACACGGGCGCAATCTGGCCGCGAATTTCGCCGCCGGGATTTGCCCCCGTGTGAACGTTCACGTAGGTCAATCCCGCGAGCACCTGCGCCTTCTGCGCATCGCTCAGGACGATCACGCCGGAGAACGTGCCCTCGGTCCCGTTGGCCGGGTCGGCATACGGCGCCAGGTTGATCAGCACGCCGCCATTCGTGCCCACGCCGGCCGGACCATGAATGTGCGCCACCGTCCACGGCCCGGTGAGTCCTGAGTAGTTGACGCTGAACGTGAGCGTGTTGCCGTCCAGACTGAACAACCCGAGTCCGCCGGCCCCGGTCACAACGGGCGGATTCTGGAAATCGCCGGCCAAATATGCCGAGAACGGGATGGCGGGTTGATGCGCGACGTCGGACACGCGGAAGAACCCGCTGGCGCCTCCCGCCACGGTCGTCTGGACGGTGCCGGTGGTCATCATGGAATCCATCCACAGCGGATCCCCGAGGGCATTCCTGCGTTGCGCGGCGAAGGGCCCGCTGCCTCCCGTCCAATCGATTTGAACATTGCCCGCGGCCGCCGCAGCCACCCCCGTGATTTCCACCGGTGCCGGGGCGGGAATCAGTTTCAGCATCCGGCCCGTGGCGCCGCTGGGCCCGAGCGCCTTCGAGCCAAAGACGTAGAGCTCACCGCCGGCGTCCTGGCCCCAACCCTTGAGCCACATTCCCAGAGACCGATCCTCGAAGCCCAGGCGGAATTCGTTCACGCCGTTGGTTGCATCCAGGTAATACAGCCTGCCACTCGGAGCGGAGAACGATCCCCAATCGCCGAACACGTAGGTTCCAGCCAGACCGCCGATGGCGCCTCCCCGATACCGGTAACCACCGATGATGGCCAGACCGTCGTCGTGGTCATACATGGCAATCGGATCCACCAGGCCCGGGGGAACGGGGCGCACCGGTGCGGCCACGATATTGCCCGCGCCGTCGAACCAGAAGGTGCCCTCCTTGATGTTCCAACCAAAGTTGTCCCCGGGGGTGACGACATCCACTTCCTCAACCTTGCCCTGCCCGACGTCGCCAAGGAGAATATCCCCGGTCAGACTGTCGAACGAGAACGAGAACGGGTTGCGGAATCCGTAGGCAAAGATCTCGTCCAGACCGTCGCCGCCGACGAATGGATTGTCACCCGGAACACCGTATTGACCATTGGCCGAGTTGGTCCCGTCGACATCAATGCGAATCATGGTGCCCCAGATGTTGTTGGAATCCTGCCCGTTGCCACCGGGAACATGCCCCAACCCGGCATCATTGGCCTGACCGCCGTCGCCCAACACAATGTAAAGATACCCGTCCGGACCAAAGTGCATGGCGCCGCCATTGTGATTCGGCTGGGGTTGATCGATGCGCAGGATTTCCCTGCGGGTTGAAACATCCACGACATTCGCGTTGGTGGTGCTGATCTGCCATTCGGCGATGACGGAGTGATGATTATTCGTGGAGCCCAGCCCGTTTTCAAAATCCGCCGTTCCGCTCAGCGGTTCGGAGGTGTAGGTGTAGACGAGCGGATGGGCGGCAAAGTTCGGATGCACGGCAAACCCCAGGAGACCCCGCTCGTCATAGGCTCCGAGGGTGACAAGGCGGTCATGAACATCCAGTAACGGGGTCGTTTGTCTGCCGGCAGGCGTGACGATCCAGACCCGCCCATCCTGGTCGTGGACCAGCATCCGTCCGCTGCCATCATCAGGCACCGCCATTCCCAGCGGCGAAGCCATTCCGTCGGCAACGGTCTGAACTTCAATGGTGAAATTCCCCTTGGGCACGCGCTCGGCGATGGGATCGGTGATGATCGGGTTGCTCACGCTGACGTTGATCGGCAGCGACGTTGTGGCCGCCCCCAGATTGTCCTTGGCCACGGCGGTCAGCGTGTGGCCGCCCGGCGACAGCGCCGCCATGACGGAGTAATCCGGCCCGGTCGGGTCGCTTCCCAGCGAGGCTGCGCCATCGAAGAACTCGACGTTCGTCACGCTTCCATCAAAATCGTTTGCCGCGGCCTGAATCGTCACCAGGGCGGGCGCCGCAAACGAGGCCCCGTTGGTGGGACTGAGGATGGCCACCACCGGCGGTGTGTTGGAGGCAGGCGGAGGCGTGTAGCCCACCGTCAGCACCCCGGGACTCGGCAGCTCACGCGAACCAAACTCGCGCGCGGTGCGGGACGTGACTTCGTCCTGCGACACCAGCAGCCAGCCATGATTGGTCGCCGGATTGTCCAGCCAGAGTTGGACGTCATTGATGACGCTTGCACCGGACCACGAGTAGGTGCCGAGAGTTGTGACCGGGGTCGAGGCACTCGCGACGGCCGCCGCGTTGCCCAGGGCACCGGCCGGGGTCCAGGCGGCCGTCCCGTGCAGCCGGGAGTTCCAGGTGGCCTCACCCGCCGTGGCCGGCGCGCCGCTGTTCCCGGGAAATCCCCCCACCTTGTTGCCCTCCCCCCAACCCGCCAGCAAACGGTGAATACTGAAGGTCGAGTTCGCCGGCAGTCCCGGGACGTTGATGACTGTAAGCTGCAGCACCGCCTCTGTGATGGTGGAACCTGCCGGGACGGTGCTCACGTCAAAGGCGATCAGGCCCCGTCGCACACCCAGCGAACCATCCTTCCCGGCGGCGAATCCCGACGTCCCCCCGTTGTTGTTGTCCGGCGCACTGCTGAGGATGAATGTGTCCGCGACAGGGTTGAGATTGACGATGTTGGCCCACCCCGACCCTGGCAAGAGCGTCGATAGACAGACGAAAAGCCCCCCGGCCAGGGCAAGGAGGCATGGGCGTGCGGCCTTGACGATGTCGGAACCGGAGCGGCATGGGAACGGAGAATGTGCGTTGGGAGTTTTCATTGGGATCAAGCGAGGTTGGGATTGCGGATGGCGTGAACGGATGTCCGTCGAATCGTCGGCGGTTTTGACCTGTTTGACAGAGGTCACAACTCGGAACCAGCTCGCTTCCCACTTCGTAACGGAAAGGGTCAGCTTTCGCCCCTGGCGGCACCCGCCGTCCGGCTGCTTTCGGAGTTGGCTCACAATGATGCGATGCGCCGGGTTTCCGGAAGGTTCCCGGGATTCTCAAAAACTTTCTGGTGGTGGAGATCGAAGTGCCAAAAGATACCCGGTGTTTGCCGGGAACCCGACGGGGTTGGCCTGCATCTTATGAATGGAATCGGCGGATGAGCGGCGACCTGGAATTCGCAAGGCTGGTGGACCAGTATTACGGTTCACTCTACCGCTTTGCCTTGAGTCTGACGCGATCGGAAGCCGACGCCTGTGATCTTGTGCAAGAGACGTTTTATATCTGGGCGCGAAAGGGCGGCCAGCTGCGTCAGGGTTCCAAGGTGAAAAGCTGGTTGTTCACCACG
>JALOTU010000064.1 GCA_025457725.1 Verrucomicrobiota bacterium | reverse complement strand
CCTCCTTGTCGTCGCCTGCGTGGCGCCCCGGGCGCTTGCGGTCGGAGGAACGCCCTGTGTGGAAACCCACGCCTCGCAGGGTGCCTTCCCGTTGTTCAACGGATCCGCCGCGCCCGTCTTGGTCGCTTCCAACGACTGGGCCGGGGTGATTCGCGCCACGGAAGATCTTCGATTGGACATCCAACGTGTCACCGGCGACAAGCCGGCTGCCGCCGCGACCCCGGGAACAGGCGGCAGACATGTGGTTGTGATCGGGACGGTGGGCAGGAGCGAGTGGATCGACCAACTGGTGCGGGAGAAGAAGATCGATGTCTCCGACATCGACGGGAAATGGGAGGCCACGTTGATCCAGGTGGTGTCCAACGCGCTGCCGGGCGTGGACAGCGCGCTCGTGATCGCCGGCAGCGACAAGCGCGGCACCATCTACGGCGTTTATGAATTGTCCGAGCAGATCGGCGTGTCGCCGTGGTATTGGTGGGCGGACGTGCCCGCGAAGCAGCACGATGCGCTCTTTGTGAAGCCCGGGCGCCAGGTGCAGGGGCCGCCGGCGGTGAAGTATCGCGGCATCTTCATCAACGACGAGGAACCGGCCCTGGGACGCTGGGCGCGGGAGAAATTCGGCGGCGTCAACTCCAGGATGTATGTCCATGTGTTTGAACTGCTGCTGCGCCTGCGCGGCAACTTCCTCTGGCCGGCCATGTGGGGCAAATCCATCTACGAGGACGACCCCGAAAGCGCGCGGATGGCGGATGAATACGGCATCGTTCTGGGCACCTCGCACCACGAGCCGATGACGCGCGCCCAGCAGGACTGGACCCGCAACAGCCAGAACTACGGCACGGGCGAGTGGGACTACAGCACCAATGCGGAAGGGCTGAAGAAGTTTTGGGCCGAAGGCATCACACGCAACAGGGATTACGAAGTCCTCATCACGCTGGGCATGCGCGGCGACGGCGACGAGCCCATGACCGAAACAGAGAGCGTCTCCTTGCTGGAACGCATCGTTGCCGACCAACGCCGGTTGATTGGCGAGATCATCAATCCGGACGTGGCACAGGTGCCGCAGGTCTGGGCGCTCTACAAGGAGGTCCAGGGCTACTACGAACGGGGCATGCGGGTGCCGGACGATGTCACCCTCCTATGGTGCGACGACAACTGGGGCAACCTCCGACGCCTGCCGACCCCGAAGGAACGGATGCGCTCCGGCAGCGCGGGCATCTACTACCATCTCGACTACGTGGGCTCCCCCCGCTCCTACAAGTGGATCAATGTGAGTCCGCTGCCGAAGATCTGGGAACAGATGAACATGGCTTACGAATACGGCGCGAACCAAATCTGGGTGGTCAATGTCGGCGACCTCAAGCCGATGGAGATTCCGATCGAGTTCTTCCTGCGGATGGCCTGGAATCCCCGGGCCCTGCCGAAGGAGAGCATCGCCGAGTTCACCCGGCGATGGGCCGAACGCGAGTTTGGGCCGGAACACGCCGGCGCGATTGCCGACATCGTATCAAAATACGCCAAATACAATGCCTGGCGGAAGCCGGAGTTGCTGGAGCCCGACACCTTCAGTTTGGCGAACTACCAGGAAGCCGAGCGGGTCCTGGCGGCCTGGCAGGAAATCGCCGCGCACGCGGAGCGGATCAACAGCCAGCTTCCGCCGGAGTCCCGGGACGCATTTTACGAATTGGTGCTCTATCCCGCCAAGGCGTCCGCCACGGTCGCCGGGTTGTACATCGCCGTCGGTCGGAACCACCTCTACGCCGCCCAGGGTCGGGCCAGCGCCAACGACCAGGCGC
The DNA here is from genome assembly GCA_025457725.1 of Verrucomicrobiota bacterium. GTDB lineage: Bacteria > Verrucomicrobiota > Verrucomicrobiia > Limisphaerales > DSYF01 > JALOTU01. Next base: position 8,558 of record JALOTU010000064.1, on the reverse strand, counting down.
AGCACGCGCGCGAACTGTTCCAACTCGACAGTGAACTCTCCGCCGCCTACCACCAGCTGGCTGGAGGCAAGTGGAATCACATGATGTCCCAAACGCACATCGGTTACAGCAGTTGGAGGGATCCCGAAACGAACATCATGCCCCAGGTGGTTGAGGTGGCGCTGGAAGATGCCCCCTCCCTAGGCGTGGCCATCGAAGGCTCCACAAACGCCTGGCCGGGCGAATCGAAACCCGCCGTGCTGCCTCCGTTCGACTCGCTCAACCAGCAGCAGCGCTGGATGGACGTCTTCAAACGCGGCCGCCAGGGCTTTGCGTTCAAGGCGACGGCCAGCGAACCCTGGGTGCGCCTGAGCCCAGCGTCCGGAATGGTGGATCAGGATCAACGACTGTGGGTCAGCATGGATTGGGACCAGATCCCCGCGGGCACGCAGGTCGCCGAAATCAAGGTGTCCCGCGTTGACGGAGAAAGCGTAACGATCCAGGTGAATGCGATTCGCTCCGACACGTTCACGCGCGCCAATGTCGCGGCGTTCGGCGGTTTGACCGGACCGACGGCTTTCGCGGCCGAGAGCGCCGCGAAAAACATCCCGGCGGACGGTGTGCGCTGGGAGAAGATTCCTGATTACGGCCGGGGCGCCTCCGGCATGGCCGTGTTCCCCGTGACCGCCCAAAGCGTGATGCCACCGGAGAATTCACCGCGGCTGGAGTATCCCGTGTTCATCGCCGAGGCCGGCCCGGTCCAGGTGGGGCTTATCACGGGAATTTCGCTGGACGTTCAACCGGATCGAGGCGTCAGGATTGCGGTCTCGTTTGACGACCAGGCTCCGCAAATTCTGGATGCGTTTGCAGGACAGTCCTACGCCGACCCGTCCAAGCGGGGCGATCCCTCCGCCCCTCCGATCCGCAGTTGGAGCGATTGGGTGAGAGACAACGCGCGAACCTTGAAATCCACCCACCACCTGTCCACCCCGGGTGTGCACACCCTGAAGGTCTGGATGGTGGATCCGGGAACCGTCCTGGAAAAAATCGTCATTGACAAAGGCGACCCTCCGGACAGTTACTTCGGCCCACCGGAAAGTCCGGGATGCGCCAGGCCCTAATGCCATTCCCATCCGAATCAGCCCATCAAGCTCACAATGAACAAATCAGCATTCCCCAACATCAAGAACATCCGTTACGAAGGTCCCGGGTCCCGGAATCCGCTCGCATTCAAGCATTACGACGCCGACACCATTGTCGAAGGCAGGACGATGCGCGATCACCTGCGCTTCGCCGTCGTTTACTGGCACACCTTCCGCGGCACCGGCAGCGACCCCTTCGGCGCGGGCACGATGCTGCGTCCGTGGGACGACGGCTCCAATTCTGCGGCCAATGCGCAAAAGCGCGTGCGCGCTGCCTTCGAGTTCATCGGAAAACTCGGCGCGCCCTATTACTGCTGGCACGACCGCGACGTGGCGCCGGAAGGACGGACTCTGCGCGAGACCAACAAGAACTTTGACGCCGTGGCCAAGGTGCTGAGGGAGGAACAGCAGCGCACCGGCATCAAACTGCTGTGGGGCACGGCCAACGCCTTCTCCCATCCGCGCTACATGCACGGCGCGGGCACTAGTTGCAACGCCGACGTCTTCGCCTTCGCCGCGTCGCAGATCAAGAAGGCCATGGAGGTGACCCATGAACTCGGCGGTGAAGGCTATACCTTCTGGGGGGGTCGCGAAGGCTACATGACGCTGCTCAATACCGACATGAAGCGCGAGCTGGAACATCTGGCCGCCCTCCTGCACATGGCGGTGGACTACAAGAAGAAGATCGGTTTCAAGGGCCAGTTCTACATCGAGCCCAAGCCCAAGGAACCCACAAAGCACCAGTACGACTCCGATGCGGCCGCCTGCTTGAATTTCCTTCGCCAATACGAGCTGCTGCCTCATTTCAAGCTGAACATCGAGACCAATCACGCCACACTGGCCGGGCACACGATGCAGCACGAACTGGAGGTGGCCGGCGCCGCCGGCGCGCTGGGCTCCATCGACGCCAACACCGGCGATGAACTGCTGGGTTGGGACACCGACCAGTTTCCCACGAGCATTTATCTCACGACCTACACGATGCTGAGCGTGCTGAAGTACGGCGGGTTCAAGACCGGCGGTGTGAATTTCGACGCCAAGGTGCGTCGCGAAAGCTTCGAGCCGGTCGACCTGTTCCACGCCCACATCGGCGGCATGGACGCGTTTGCCCGCGGGTTGAAGATCGCGGCGGCGATTCGCAAGGACGGCCGCCTGGCCGAGTTTGTGAAGAACCGCTACGCGTCCTGGGACACCGGTATCGGCGCGAAGATCGAGTCAGGCAGGGTTGGTCTCAAGGAACTCGAAACCTACATGCTCAAGCGGGGGGAATCGGCCCCGAACGCCAGCGGGCGCCAGGAATTCCTCGAGAACCTCATCAACGAGTTCATCTGACCGCGGTGCCCGGAGGCGTCCGCTTCCGCGCCAACGGGTTTCGAAACGCCAGCCACCCCGACCGGCGGAACCTCGCCCGTCACGCGTGACCGCGCCGTCGTCTCACCATCGCCCACGCCAGTGAGCCGAGGCCCAGGAGGGCGACGGTGGTGGGTTCGGGGATGACCAGGGCGAACCGCACCCCGGCGTCATCGATATTGCCCGAATTCCCACTCGAACGCGCCGTCGTCTCCAGTGAATAAACCTCGCCGGGTTTGAAGGTGCCCGAGAAGGTGAAGTGGCCTGTGTAGGGATAGCCGGGGATGGACGCCAGAACCCCCGAGCTCGAGGACTCGAGGCTGAAGGGGCTTGGCCAGGGCCCCGAGATCCAGACATCCAGCTCATAGTCAACTTCCGCCGTCACTTGAAACCCAATGCCAAATCCGGCGACCGCTTCAGCCCATCCCGGAACCGAGAAGCCGCCGTTGCCCCAGGCCCCGGCAAACGCGGTGATCGATGTCGAAATTGACTGTTCGGCAAATGTTGAATTGTGGGTCGAGTGGGCAAAGATGCCGTGATTGACTTGCAGCTCAGAATTCCAGGGAGCAGGCAAATCGAGTTCCAGATCGACATTCCAATCAGCTAGGAGCGATGAGGGCGAGACATTGGTTGAGCCCGACACGGACGCGTAGTCCGTCCAAGGACCCACTGTGGTCGTGAGACTGAGCGACCGGGCGTCTGAATTCGAAAGATAAATGAGCCTCGCAGGCACCGGCACATCCGCCTGGCTTGCACTGGGCAACAAGCAAAGACCGAACACCGCCAACAGAGGCACGACATGAATCCTCATCACTGAACCCCTTTCCAAGCTTGGTTTACTGCTGGGGATTACCTATCAAAGCCTTCCGGCAATGGAAAGCAGGACTTGTTCACCGGTCGCCTGAGGAATTGCGGAAAGAACGCGCGTAATCCAACGCACTCCCCGCTCGGATGACAGGCTACTGCCGGTCCTCCCGCAATCGCTTCCAGCCGGAGAGGCTCAGTCAAACTTCGGATGGGCCATCCGATAGACTCTGGGCCGACAGTGGATGATTGACAGAGCCGCACTTGGAGCCTTGGCAAGTGGGTACGGATGTTTCAGCCCGCAGAACTGTGATGCTTGCCAAAAGCGCCGTGACTCTTGCGCCGGGGTGGAGAGGCGGGGACAGGACGATCCACATCAGCCCGACTTTCCACGGTGAATCCACTGCTGGGCTCACCACGTCTCCGACGACGTTGCCGAGAAGGGTTGAAATGCCGACGAGGAAGCAGGCATGCTGCGCGGCAGACAGCCGCTTAATCCCATCTGAATGCGAAATCCTTGTGAAGAACGCTGCGGACCCGGCACACACCGCCATGAGGAACAGCACCCAGGAGGAGCCCGGTCAACCGAGGACCCCGGGGCATCCCCACTGACCATGGCGTGCGCCCGCACACCAGAACCGACCCCCAGGCATCGGTGGTTGAGCTGCCCGCCTGTACGACTCCTGCGCCTGGGTGGGCTGTCCGCCCTGGCGGTGCTGCTCGGCGGCTGCGGCTCCCTGGGCTACTACGCCCAGGCGGTCAAGGGCCATTGCCAGATCGTGTCCCGGCAGAAGTCGTGCGTTAAACTCATCGCCAACACCAACACGCCGCCCGAACTAAGAGCCAGGCTGCAACTGGCGGCGGAGCTGTGCGCCTACGCTGACACCCGGTTGGGTCTCCCGGCAAATGGCGCCTACACCGAATACGCCAATCTCGACCGCCCCTACGTGGTCTGGAATCTCTATGCCGCACCGGAGTTCTCCCTCGCCGCAAAAACCTGGTGGTATCCTTTCGTGGGCTCCTTGGACTACCGCGGTTACTTCAACGAATCCATGGCCCGGAGCCACGCCGGGAAACTCGCCCGGCAGGGTTTCGACGTGTACGTCGAGGGCGTCGAAGCCTACTCCACGCTGGGCTGGTTCAAGGACCCCCTGCTCAACACCTTCCTGCACCACCAGGAACCGATCCTCGCCGAGGTCCTGTTCCACGAACTGGCTCATCAGAAGGTGTTCGCCTCGGGCGACACGGATTTCAATGAGGCCTTCGCCACCGTGGTGGCCAGGGCCGGTGTGCGCCGCTGGCTGCGGGACCGGGATGCCGGGGAAATGCTGGCGCGCTACGAATCCGCGCTGGCACGCAATGATGCGTTCGTCCAGATCGTGCAGCAGGCGCGAGCCGAGCTGAAACAGCTCTACAAAACTCGGTCGGGCCAGGCGGCCGGGCACCTGACCGAATCCGGCAAGGAGCGGATCCTTTCGCAACTCCGCGAGAACTTCGATACACTGTCGCTGCGTTCAGACCAATACGCCGGCTATCAATCCTGGTTTGCCGGGGAACTGAACAACGCCAAACTCAACTCCGTGGCCACCTATTACGACCTGGTGCCCGCCTTTGACCGGCTGTTGGAGCAACAGCAAGGGGACCTGGAACAGTTCTATGCCGCCGTCAAAACCCTCACGAAACTGCCCGAGGCGAAACGACACGAGGAACTCCAGCAAGCGGTACCCACCGTCGCGATGACCCAGCAGGAGAGGTGACGGGCTCTCAGCAACGGACGGGTAGTTTCGAGGGAAAAGCCTCGTCTTCCTGGCCCTGGCACTTGGGACAGATTCCGTAGAAGGTGAGGTCGTGATAAAGACGACTGTATCCCTCGCTGGATGAAATCGTATTGTGCAGGGCATCGAGTTGCCCGCAGCAGGGCAGGGCCTTGATGTCGCCGCAACGGCGACAAATCAGGAAGTGAACGTGCTGGCCGGGCGCATTGAGCAGGTAATATGCGGCCTTATTGACCGTGCCCACGGACCGAACCACTTCGGCCTCCTTGAGCAGCATCAGCGTCCGATAAACCGTGGCGGGATCGGAAACGTCCTCGGGTTGTTGCGCCTGCAGGATCATATCCAGCGTGGCCGGCAGGTGGCTCGCCGCAAGACACTCCAGCACGACTCTGCGGCTCCGGGTCAGCCGCAATTGAAGCGCGCGGCAGCGGTTCAGGGCCCAATCCAGACGCTGGTCCTTCTCGTTCATTCACTCCCCAAGGACCACGCGGTACTGGAAGAAACGGTTGGACGCGCTGCTCATCGGGATGTGATCACGCAGCGTGACGGTTTCGAGCGGACCGCTGTCCACCAAATTGACTTGAGTGGTCAGGGCTTCCCAATTGGCAGGATTCAACGCAACCGTCGCCACTGGATCATAGATCGCATCGGGCACGGACTTGATGCGCCTGAAGGTCCAGGCGCCGTAGGTGTCCGGCCCATCCGTCAACAGTGTGAAGGTTGGGCGATTACTGGTCGTGACGCTGACCGGGTCGAGTTGCGAGGCGTATTCGATGGCATTACAGAGTTCGTCACCATCGGGATCAGCGGCCGGACCGTTGGTGGACGCGGGTGTTCCCTGCAACCAGTAGGCCTTCTGCCAGAGCGTGTAGGGGGTCACCACGCCCAATGGACGGACATGGAAGACAAAAGTGGTTTCGAGGCTGGCCACCTTTCCGCCGACTGCAAGTGTGCCCTCCGCGCGGAAGGTCACGCAGTAAACGCCGCTGGTCGTGAAGCCCCAGTTGAGGTGATCGTGACCGGTGGTGAGGATCGTAACCACGTCCGTGGCGTCCAATCCGTTCTGCGAATCCACTTTGATTTGATTGGGCTCCTGCCAGATGAAGAACCGACCGGGGCCAACGACGTTGGTCACATAAATGGACAGTGGTCCACTGAAGGTGCCGCCTGGAATTCCGGCTGCGGCCAATCCCAGGTACAGGGTGCCATTGGGCGGCAAGGTCTGGCGCAACCACCAGAAGGTCTGGCCGCTGGTCAGGCTGAGTTCGGGCACATCGAACGGCATGGTGAACTGGCTGGCCTCCGCAACCACCAGCACCACCTCGTTGCTTTGGTAAATCGCACCGCCATGATCATCATCGCGGGCCCGGAACGACAACGGCGGAGTCGCCCCACTGTCGTAGGTCACCACCATGTCCACATGCTCGTCGGTGAGCGAGGGCAGGTTGGTCTGGGCGCGTGAGTTCGCGGCCAGCGCGGCAAGGAGGCACAATACGAAGGGAGCGGCATTCATGGTTCGATGAGTCAACTGGTTTTGCATCACATGCTCTGGAGTGAGGGCGGTTGCCGGAAGAAAGAATCAGACCGGCAACCGCCCGTGCTGTCGCGTTACCCGCGCGCGTTCCGCTTTCGGCGAACCACGGCGAACCACGTCGCGATCCCCACCCCGGTCAAAGCGGCCGTGGAAGGTTCCGGCACCACCACGGTGAAGAAATAGTCGACCGGACCACTTTGGGTGAACTGGCTGCCCGCCACCAGCGTGCCCGCCGCTTCAAAGGTGACGGTGTAATCGCCCGGGGCAGTGAAGGCGAGGTTGAAGTGCTGATGCGTTCCGGTGGGTAGCACCAACGAGTCGACGCCGCTGAATCCGTCTCCCGAGTTCATCCACACCGTCGGGTTGCCAAAGGTGATCCGTCTCCCGAGTTCATCCACACCGTCGGGTTGCCAAAGGTGAGGGAGTACACCGAAAAGTCGCCCGGCCCGGACACGCCGGTCAGCGAGAGGGTCAGCTCGTCGTCCTCGAAGATCCCGTCTCCGATTTCCTCCGTGGCAAAGCCCAGGAACAGCAGACTTTCCACCGGGCTGCTTGGCAGAATCCAGACGGGGCTGCCAGCGCTCCCGAGAAAACTCCGAGGGCACTGTGGTGAGCGCCTGGGCGTTGACCTGGAGCAGTGCGTCCGCAGGCTCGTATTCGCCGTCATTGGGCGGCTCCTCCTTGTGAACGTGCAGGTCCCATCCGTCTTCGTAAGCGATGCCGATGTCGGTATCCCCGGTGTCGAGGGGGATCTGGGCATTCAGGTTGATCACGGCGGCCGTCGCCGCAATTCCTGTCAGGACGAATTTGACTGATGATTTCATGGGGCTTTGTTTGTGTTTTCCGATTTTGGCTTGTGCTCCCGATCAACCGCGATCGGGATAGTGTTGTTGTGAGAAGCATGGAGGCCGTGCCTATCTTGGCGGCTCGGCAAAATTGATTCCCCGATCGATCTTCCGTTTCAACTCCGCTGCCTCGATGGAATCCACGTGGCCGTCAGCAAACAGGTAATTCGAACGGCCGCTGGAATGGTCCGCCGTCGCGGTGCCCGAGTGGCGATCCGGCTGGATGTCGAAGGTGACCTTGCCCCAGCCCTGCCCCCACTGGCGCGAGTGCGTGTGGTCGGCGTAGACCGAGACTGGTTGCTGGTCGGACACGGTGAACACGGTGTGCGTGTCTGTGGGGTGACGCAGTGCGTTCAACTTCCGGTAGTCCGGCCCCACAACCCGCCCGAACTGCATCACCGGCACGGAGGTGAACTCGTTCAAATTGTAGCTGCTCAGACGTTGGGCGAGCCGCTCGTCCCGTTTGGGGTCCGAGGGGCAGATCCGCACCTCATCCACGTTGGCCAGATACGGGCGCAGGGTGTAGATCCAGGACGCGTTCGTGTTGACACCGGCGCCGTGGGTTGTGCCCGGCAGCCAGCCTCGGTGGTCGTCCGCATACATGTGCATGGCCATCCCGATCTGCCGCAGGTTCGACACACAACTGATTCCCCGCGCGCGGACCTTGGCCTTGCTGAGCGCGGGCAACAACAGCGCTGCCAGAATCGCGATGATCGCAATGACCACCAACAGTTCAATCAGTGTGAACGCGGTCACCCGCTGCATATTTCGAATTTTCATGATTTCAGTGGCTGCTTTCAGTTCCGCACGCGATGGCGACAGGGCAGCAGGCGGCCCGGGTGAATTGCAATTGGGAACCACGCCGAACGCGTCGACGCTTCGATCAATGCGACAGCGGCGTGCGCGGACGTGGACGGAGAACTAGATGAAAAAGGTCGGAGGAGCCCGGCCGGGAGGAAGTTCCGCCGCTGCGGGGGGCGCGACGGCGGTGACGACGGCAAGCGTCGGAATGATGGGGACGGTAATGGGTAGGACAACAATGATGGTGTCCGCCGCAGCCAGGTTTCCCTGTTCGAGCAGCTGCACCGCGCACTGGTGATTCGCGTTGTGAGCGTCGGCGTGAAGCGCC